>DATKMQ010000180.1 GCA_035541755.1 Syntrophorhabdaceae bacterium | reverse complement strand
AGCATCGCACTCGGAGAATTTGGGAAGGACATCGAGGCGAAGACGAACGGCAGGGTAAAGGTCGATTTTTTTCCCGGGGGCACGCTCACGCCGCCTAATCAGACATTCGATTCCCTCATTAAGGGCGTTGTGGATATCGGCGAGACTAGTTTTGCTATAACCCCGGGGCGTTTTCCTGTAATGGAAATTCTCGATCTGCCCACTGGAAGTGCGAGCTCCGCCGTAATGACAAGGCTCGCCAATGAATTCTACAAGAAATTCAAGCCTAAAGAATTGGATGGAGTAAAGGTTCTCTTTCTCACGGCACCATCACCGCAATACTTTCATACAAAGAAAGCGATCAGAAAACTCGAAGATCTGAAAGGAGTGAAAATCAGATGCGCCGGCGGAGCGGTGGTGAATGTCGTGAAGGCTCTCGGTGCGGTGCCGGTGGTTATGCCAGCGAGCGATGTGTATGATGCCATCTCAAAAGGGGTGGTGAACGGTCTTATTAATCCATGGGCGGCGGTGGGCCAGTTTAAATTCTACGAAGTGGCAGACTACACGACTGTTAACCGTAAGACATCCGTATCCGCAGTAGGCTTTATAGCGATGAACAAGACGAAATGGGAATCTCTGCCGGCCGATATCCAGAAGATCATAGAACAGCTCGGCAATGAATACGCCGGAAAGATGGCCGCCATCTGGGATGAGAAAGATGCAGAATCAATTAAAATCGCTGCGGACCATAAACACCAAACTATTAATTTAGACAGCGCAGAAGAGGACAGATGGGCTCAGCAGGTTGCCCCCCTTTACGATGCATATATCAAGGAAAAAGGTGCAAAAGGATTTCCTGCCGCCGAGGAAGTGGCATGGATCAGGGACTGGATAAAGAAGAACCAGAAATAGATACATATGCCTCTGGCCGCGGACGGACCATCTCTGAGCGAATAGCGCGTTGCCATGAATGAATGGCAACGCTGATGAGAGGAATTTGCAGATCATGAATGCTGGAAACCCAGAAAATACAACAATGACTAAGGAAAGACTCGAGCAATTCTACAGAGACTTTAGCACCAAGGGTTACGAGTACGGAGCGCTCAACTATTTTACGGAAGACGTTGTGTACGAGAATCCCGGAGGTCTCGAATACTCGGGTCGAGATAACGTAATTAACTATATGAAGGGGGTACACAGGGGAGAGGCCATCAAAGAAACTATCACCCCTGTCAGACTGCTGATCACCGGCGACGTCGCGGCGGCGGAACTTATTATTCAACTGGATGCCACGGTAGACGTACCCGATCATAACATCACACCGCTCAAAAAAGGTGATAGGGTCGCGCATAGAGTGAGTGCGTGGTATACGTTTCGCGGCAACAGGGTGGCCAGACTCAAGATATATCCGCCCGCGGCATTGACGCCAAAGCGGATGTAGAAATCTATAGACAGTATTATATTGGTGACAGTACAGGCAGAGAACCATGAGAAATACTTTCTACACGGCCATCGCGGTTAACGGATTGGAACAATTTCGGGAGGTGAAGCGACAATGGTCATAAAAGTGCTCAGCCCTGCCGGTGTGTTGCCGGCGTCAAAATGCCAGGTGAGCTCCCGCATCGGGGACCTGAACGGAAAGGTGATCTGTATTGTAGATAATGGGAAACCTAACTTCGATGTTTACGTGAAGAGGGTGGAAGAATTGCTACGTCAGAAGTATAATCTGGCCCAGGTAATACATGTGAAAAAAGGCCATCTTGGCTCCTCAAATCCCACGCCGCAGGATCGCCTTGATGAACTGGCCAGGACATGCCACGCGGTTATCAGTGGGATTGGTGACTGAGGATCATGCACATCGTGGTGTATCCACGATGCCATAGAATTTGAGAAACGTGGTGTAGCTACCGCTGCCATTGTGAGTGATCAGTTTGTCGGCCTCGCTAAGACTGTGGCGAGGGCCAAGGGGTTGAGCACGCTGACTCTCGTGGTGATTCCTCATCCCATCGGCGGCCTTGAGCCGGAAAAGGTGAGGGAGAAAGCGGATAAGTCGATCGATATATTAGTAAAAGCCCTCACTGGCTAGGTGCGATTGTAGGCCCTGTTCATACGAGGTCGGAGAAACAGTCGAAAGACGGAATGCCTTAAATACAAAGGAGTTCAGGCTCATGACCAATAAGACGAGATTACTTTCGGAACAGCTGGAAGTCGATGAATCTGCAGACGCAGCGAGCCAGCTTTTCTATGAAAAGGGATGGACAGACGGATTACCCATCGTTGCGCCTACGGAAGAGCGGGTATTGAGGGCGCTGTCTTCGGTAAACAGAGACCCGCAGGAACTGATCGCCACGCTCCCCCCGTTGAACGGCTCTGCGACAGTGGAGAAGATAGCGGTCAACGCTGTCATGGCAGGCTGCTTGCCCGAGTACCTGCCGGTTGTTATCGCTGCGGTGGAGTCGATTACCGACGAGAAGTTCGGAATTTTGGCGATTCAAACAACTACACATCCGTGCGGCGCCTTGGTTGTGATTAATGGTCCCATTGCAAAAAAACTCGGTATCAACGGAGGTGCCAGTGCCTTCGGCCCCGGCGGTCGGGCAAACGCAACGATCGGAAGAGCTTTGCGACTGATCATGCTCAACGTGGGTGGGGCTGTTCCCGGCGAAGTCGATAAATCGACGCAAGGACAGCCAGCGAAATATACCTATTGCGTGGCCGAGAACGAAGAACAAAATCCTTGGCAACCCTTGCATGTTGAACGCGGGTTCAATATGGACGACTCGACGGTTACAGTCTTCGCGGCGGAAGGCCCCCACAATATCCATGAGTCCGAGAGTCTCACAGGAAAGGGGATTTTAATGACCGCAGCGGGAACCATGGCCACCCCAGGTAATAATAATCTTTGGACCTTCATGGGCGAACCCCTTCTTGTGTTATGCCCTGAACACGCCAAGAGGCTGGCAGAAGATGGTTTTTCAAAAAATGATATAAAGGATTTTATATTCGAGTACGCACGATTTCCCCTTAATAGGATGCCCGAAGAACAAATCATGGCAAGGAAGAAGGGGGGTAAAGAGATGTACGGTGACTTTGTGGAAAGCGAATACGTGCCGCTGGCAAAAAGAGAAAACATCGTGGTGTTGGTAGTTGGAGGGGACGGAAAGCATTCCTGTTTTATTCCGACGTTCGGACCGAGCTACTCGGCTACGAAGCTAATCAGAGGGTAGCACGGACATGTGCGATCGAAAGGAAAGTTATGAACGAAAATTATGACGTCGTTATTATCGGTGCTGGTCCGGCAGGGTTAACCGCCGGTATCTACACGAGCCGCAATAGATTGCGGACACTGCTTCTGGACAGAGAAACAATCGGAGGAAAACTGCCTGACAGGGAGAAGATCGAAAACTACCCGAGTTACCCTGAAGGAATATCGGGCGCCGATTTGGGCACAAGGATGTTCGAACATGCGACAGCCTATGGTGCTGATCTCGAATTTGATACCGCTACCTCGATTGCTATAGAGAGAGATCGCAGGATAGTGAGGACACTGCAGGAGGAGTACGCTGTCAAAGCAGTTATTATAGCCGGTGGAGCCCGCAACAAGAAATTGCATGTTCCGGGGGAGGAGGAGTTTTCCGGACGAGGAGTCTTTTACTGTGCAACCTGTGATGGTCCTGGCTTCGCCAACCAGGTTGTAGCGGTAGCGGGAAGCGGGGATTCCGGCCTGACCGAAGCGCTCTATCTGGCGGGCTATGTGAAAAAAGTTATTGTGATTGAGGCGATGGATCGCAGTGGCGCTACAAAACTCCTACAAGAACGCGCGTTTGCGCATCCAAAAATAGAAATACGACTGAGTACTAGGATTGAGGCTATTCTCGGTGATGATCGGGTCAGGAGTCTATGGCTCGTTGATGCTCATACTGCGCGGAGGACCCAGGTGGTGGTTGACGGTTTGCTCGTCTGGATCGGGATGGAGCCAAATACTGATTACCTCAAAGCGACTGTTGAATTGGACAAGGCCGGAAGTGTTCTCGTGAATTACAAAATGGGTACCCGTATCCCCGGGGTTTTCGCCGCGGGAGACATACGTCACCAATCAGCTATGCAGGTAGCCGCAGCAGTCGGTGATGGCGCTACAGCAGCCATAGAGGCTTGTAAGTATATAACGGAGTGCAACTGGTGTTGATCTGTTGGAACACAGACCAAAAACGGGTGTTTTCTGAAGGCGTAGCGTGAGGTCGTGTGAAGAGCTCGCAAAACAGGATAAAGATTAGCGCCATTAGGCGGCTCCTGCAGGGGGTAACAGAGATCATGTGTAAACCAAAAAGTAGAGGAGAGGGTTGGATAACGACTTGGTCTGCGATGCTCGAAAAAGCGCCAGAACCTTCACTGGTGGTAAATAAGCAAACCCTGCGCCATCGGGTGGTGATAAGTGCTGGAGGAACCAAAGTGCGTGTAAGATTCTCCAATGAATGGGGGATCGCGCCCATTAAGTTTGGGGCAGCTTCACTACGCGTTGGGCCTGACGGTGCCTCGCATTCGCTCACGTTTGGTGGATTTCCCACAGCCACAATCTATCCCGGTGCCCCTATACTTAGTGATCCTGTTGAACTCAAAGTGCCTCCCATGGCCGAGTTAGATATCAGCATCTACTTTCCAGAACCAGCTGTGACGGCAGGCTATCACAGGGCGGTTGACCCGGATGGCCAGAGCCAGGTTCTGCCTTCTCTGAATGCCTGTTATTTGTCGGAAGGGAATCACACTGGTGATCCCGGTGCGCTGGAAGAAGCAAGAATTGAGCCGACAATCGTAAGCAGTGTCGAGGTCTATTCGACAAACAAACCAGCAGTACTTGTTATCTTCGGCGATACGAGGTCAGCGAATTGGCCCGATTTGATCATAAAAGAAAGTCAAGGCAGATTCGCGGTGGTGAACCAGTCCGGGTACGCCGGTTCACTCACGTTTGGGAAACCCGGTGAGACGGGCCTGCACCAGTGGTCGAGCGGTATAGCGCGTTTTGATCGAGACGTGCTCACCGTGTGCGGAGCTACCCATGTGTTGATCTTTATTGGGCACAACGATATATCTCTGCCCGGCATGAGAGAAAAAGGTTTCATTTTGGTCCCTGCGGACCAGATGCGGACATCCGATCAGATCATTGTGGCGCTGAGACAGATTGTAGATCGGGCTCGGGCCCATAATCTCAGGGTTATCGGCGGTACGCTGCAAATATACAAAGGCGGTACGTTTGAGGGGAGGGTTACCCCGCAGAAGCTGGATACTCGGGATACGGTAAATAACTGGATACGGGAAAGCGGGGTCTTCGATAGAGTGATTGACTTCGACGCTGTCGTGCGGGATCCCTTTGATCCAAACAGGGTACCGCCAGCGGGATATGATCCCGATAATTATAAACATGCTCCGACCGAGGCGGGCGTTGAAATGATGGCCAAGGCCGCAATGGACGTACTGAAGGGCGAACTCATGGAATTGGTCGATCGCAATGCGACAAGTGATTCCTAACACTATCGAAGATTGGTGAGTCCGCAGGGGACACCGAGCAAAGGTTTCGTTGGCGCAGTCTGCATACTTTACCGGAAAGAGCAACTTGTTAGGCAAGTATACGAAAAAGGAGGTTTCGTATGGTGGAATGTCAAGAGAGGTGGAGCAAAAAAACTCTTCAGGCAGGAGGGTCGATATGATCGCATTGTCACCTAAGGTAAGGCCTGCACCGCTTGCTCCCATAGCGATGGAGAGTAGTTCATCTATAAGCGATCGCCAATACCTGATTTATACGGTCAAGGCCGTTGTGGGTACATTCAAGACGCATAACCCCTCCTGGTTGCCCCTTGGCTCGAACGTGAAGATCACATATAACGGTAAGGCCGTGGGATTAGGGGAGAGCCTTTGGAAAACACTTTCTTCCATAAGCTCGGAAGAGATTTTTGCGGATCCGATAAGTGGATACGGAATTCTTTATGGCATTATGGAGGAGACGGGAAAGACGGGCAAAGAGACGGGAATATTAGCACTGGCAGTCAGGGTCGAGAAGAAACAGATCACCGGTATCGAGATGATTGTAGGCCACAAGCCGGAAGGTTGGGAAGAAGGTCTCGATGTAGCGGAGTGTCTTAAAGCCGGGAAGCCGGCATTGTGGAAACCTCAGGCCATGTCTCAATTGATGCCGCCGCTCAACACGGTAGTGGAGCCAGCGAGGCGTTCATCAAGGGATGATATGGTAGCTATAGCCCACAGCTACTGGGAGGGCCTTGAAATGCACGACAGCAGCGTCGTTCTTGCGGACCCCAAGAGTGATCGATACGAACAAGGTGTCTGTACGACGCGCACACCCGGTATGCCGGACCCGGCCGGTTGCGACCGGACGCCGGACAAGTTCCCTTGGATCAAGGTGGTGCGTAATCGCCGCTACCTGCTCGTTGACGAAGAACGCGGAATTGTTGTCTGCCATGTTTTTCTCGACACGCCTCCTGGCTATTATCCTCCTGATGCGCCTACAGTGGAGCGACCGCCAAAATCGGTATTGATTTCGGAGTTATTCAAGATTTATGATGGCAAGATTCAGCAAATTATTGCCATCCTCGATATGGAGCCCTTTGGTGTTCTTTCGGGTTGGGAGGAGTGAGCTATCCTTGCAACATGTGTCGATAAGAGAAAAGGGCGGTATTGATATCGTAGAGGATACCATTTCCGACGAAACGACAGACGTTGGTGTTCTGACTTTTAGGTATTTACTTTACGATTATAGTCGCTCTATAATTGGTTGAGCGATAAGGGTCGCCAATTTTGCCGGAAAATCTTAAACGAGTGTGAAAAGATCTCCGCACGCGTTTGGTTGGGAAAAGGGAGTGAAGACATGAAGAATCTTATAGATGCTAATGAATTAATTGATCTTCGGTTGCTCCTACGCAGGACCGAGGAAACCATACAAAAAGCGAGGCGGAAAGAACTGCGTAAATTTGGTATAACTCCCGAAACTTCTGCGACCCTGCATATCATCAGTGATTTAGGTGGAAGCGCGCGGGCTCTAGAGTTGTCACGCTGGCTTTTTCGAAAGCAACACTCCATTCACGGGCTCCTGGAAAGAATGGAGAAAGCAGGATTAATAGAAAAGATTGATGAGCCTGATCGAAAAAACGGCATCAGAGTGGCGCTGACGAAGCAGGGGGAGGCCCTGTACCGCCAGACGAAACAATTGGCGGGACCACGTAAGATTTTTTCGTCTCTTTCTGAGAAACAACGCGAAGAGTTGAAAGAATCTCTTCATATACTCCTCGACGAAGCGCGGAAGGAGCTTGGAATAAGAACAGAGGTGAAACTGAGACCTCTCAAGGTTTCCCGTCGAGCGTGACGGGGTCGAGAAAAGCATGTGACCCGCTTATGAATTTTCTTACATAAGCGCACCGCGATTTGAAACAACCATTTCCGATATTCGGCCGCCGGGAAAGAGCTATTGAATGTCATGATTCTTTCCGAGCGCCTCTGTCATAAATCTTCAGGTTTTTTATTAGCTATAAAGTAAGGAGAGAACTGAACAAAGCCAAACACCACTGGCTTATCCACCCCTGTAAAGACCAGCGGGCGATGCTCCAGTCCCGGCGGGATAGAGATAACCGAAGGCCTGTCGATAATGTACTTTTCTCCCTCCTCCCCCAGAATAATGTATGCTTCCGCATGGAAATCGTGACAGCTCATGGGATCAGACCCGAAGAAACACAGGAACTCCTCAAAATCATGTGTGTAGCCGTGCCCCCCATGGAGACCGGCGAAGAAATAGTTCCATAGTCATGTTAAAAGGCACTCCACCCCACGGGGCCACGGCATTCTTGCATCGCACGCTTACCACCGGTACCTGGATCTCAAGGTAGGCAGCTTTGCCAAAAGGTTCCTATAAGATATACTTTAGTATTATCCATTTTCCGCAACCTCCTTCTACTCGTATACGACCTGTATTGCAAAAACTTGCTTCAACCTTGCTTTATATTTAGCGCACCGATTAACTAGCGTCAAATTAGAAGTTCTAATGATGATCTTCACAGGGATTTGTTTAACACAATGAAATCCACCTGACGGAATACGAAGTGCGTCAGCAGGCTTCGGGGCTTTCCGGCTCTATGGGTCCTTTTCATCTGTTTGTCGAGCTCTTTTTTGGGTGCGAAGTACCCAAAATATCAGTCTCTCTCGCAATCAAAATAAATCTGCAAAGATCAAGAAATGTGTTGACAAACCTGTTTCATATTATATAATAATCACTGGTATGTTACTAATCATACTTGAGGTATTTAACAATGATATTAACAGATAACAAGACTATCGCCTTATCAGAAAAGGTTTGTCAGGCGTTAAAAGACAGGATAGTTTCAGGAAAGTATCCGCCCAAAACCATGCTGTCCGAAAAGGAAATATGTGATGAATTTTCCGTAAGCCGAACCCCTTTCCGAGAAGCCATTAAGAAGCTCGAAGAATTAAGATTGGTTGAAGTAGTACCTCGTTTCGGGACCTACGTGTCCCAGGTGAATTTGCATGAGGTGAGGGATGCGCTTGAAGTCAGATGTGTTCTAGAGCCCTTGGCCGCCCGATTGGCCGCGGAAAGAATAAAGCCCGAACAATTACACAGTTTCGAGTCGTTGATCAAAGAAGGGGAAGACGTCATAAGAAACAATGGTTCTATTCTGCTCCGCTCAAGGCTGGACAAGCGGTGCCATGATCATATTTCCGAGGCAGCTCACAACGGGATCCTGACTGCTGAGCTTGACAGGCTTCGACTCATTTGTACTCGCATATATTCTTCTTCCTTCAGAGAAGAAATATCTGTACCGGCAATTGTTGGACAATGGGGCAAGATCTACGGTGCGGTGAAAGCTAAAGACAGTGAGGCAGCGGGCGAATTCATGACTGAGCATATGAAATATACCGTGGACCATCTCAGAAAGGAATTCTTCTGATGGTCCACCTTCCCGATAAAATCACTTTAGCAAATTTACCGACAAGAATAGAAAAACTTAGCGCAACACTGGATAATACTGACAGTCCCGTCCTCTACATTAAAAGAGATGACGAGACCGGGATGGAAACCTCCGGAAATAAAATTAGAAAATTGGAATACACGTTGAAGGAAGCTCTTGCCCTCGGATGTGACTCTCTCATTACCTGCGGGGCGATACAATCTAATCACTGCAGGGCAACCGTGGCGGCTAGTGTAAAGATGGGGCTCAAGGTCTGCGTTGTATTGCGGGGCGATCCTGTCAGCGAGTACGACGGAAACTTGTTGCTGGACAAATTGTTAGGCGCTGAAATTAGATTTGTGGCACCCGCCGAATATAATCTGAGAATCGGCGGGATAATGAAAGATATAAAGAAAGAAATGGAAATCAAAGGCCTGAAGCCTTACGTGATTCCGTCAGGGGCCTCCAATGGGATAGGGGCTTTAGGCTATTACGCGGCCTTTCAAGAGATCGTGAATCAGGAAAATGCAATGGAATTACATTTTGACTGTATCGTCGTCGCGCTTGGTTCAGCCGGCACATATTCCGGGTTGTTCCTTGCACGGAATGTTTTGAAGGACGACAGGACCATTTTGGGGATCAGTGTAAGCGACAATGCAGCAGGATGCAAAAAAAGGATCGAAGAAATACTCCATGAAAGTACCGCGTATTTGAATGTTGGTATCCCGTATTCACCTGATGACATCAAGGTCATTGATGAATACGTGGGAGAAGGATACGGATTGTGCAGCCGAGATGAGCTTCGATTCATCGCCGATTTTGCCAGTACGGAGGGTATAATCCTAGATCCTGTATATACTGGAAAAGCGATGCATGGGCTAATGACAGAGATAAAGAAAGGTTCGCTCAATGTGTATCGGAACATACTCTTCATCCACACCGGGGGCATCTTCGATATATTTCCCTACAAGAAACTATTTGAGTCTTACGTGTGGAAGGCAGGCCTCTAAAAACGGAGATGTAATTTCTTATGGAGGAGACGATGAAATCAATTTTGACTGGCAGCGCCCCGCTACCGGTTGGTCCCTATTCGCAAGCCGTCCTTTCAACAGGGGGTGAGTATCTCTTCTTATCGGGCCAACTTGGTCTTGACTTATCGGGAGCAATTGTCAAAGGTAGCGTCGAGGCCGAGGCCAAACAGGTATTCGCAAACATAGAAGCCGTCCTCGCCGCCGCAGGAATGGGAAGAAGAAACGTAGTTAAAACGACGATATTCTTGAAGGACATGAATGATTTCTCGGTGGTCAACAGCCTATACGAAACATTCTTCGGCGACCATAGACCGGCCCGAAGCACTATAGAAGTATCTCGGCTTCCCAAGGGAGGACTGATTGAAATCGAAGCCATAGCCGTGAAGGCAGGGGGTTCGTCTTGTCAGGAATCAACATCGGCCGAGGTAGAGTAATGAAGTATGATTTTGACCAAGTCATAGATAGAAGGAACACAGACAGCTTTAAATGGCAACGGTATGGCAGCGAGGTAATCCCCCTATGGGTGGCAGACATGGATTTTGTCTCTGCTGAGCCGATCGTTGAGGCCCTTCGTACACGATCGGCTCATGGGATTTTCGGATATGTGAGACCCGGAGCGGAGCTTATAGACGTGATCGTAAGCAGGCTTAAGAAACTTTACAGATGGAACGTTTCGGAAGAACACATTGTATTTGTACCTGGGGTCGTGACCGGACTCAATTTCGCTTTCCAGATCTTTGCCAACCCCGGAGATGGCGTACTTATCCAGCCTCCTGTTTATTCGCATTTTATCACCGATCCGATAGTCCGAGGTCGCACTATTGTGGATCCTCCGCTCGTGCAAAAAGGGCCCAGGTACGAAATAGATTTTGAAACCTTTGAGCGAGCCATCAGCGCTGGGACAAAGATCTTCGTGTTGTGCAATCCGCATAATCCCGTTGGCCGCGTTTTTGACAGGAACGAATTGGCGAAACTTGCCGAAATATGTCTAAAACACGGCCTTCTCATTTGCTCCGACGAAATACACTGTGATCTCCTGTATCCGGGCAATCATCACATACCGATAGCAACTCTCGCTGAAGAGGTGGCCGAAAGGACCATAACGTTCATGTCGCCGAGCAAGACCTTTAACCTTGCGGGGCTGAAATGTTCTTTTGCGATAATAAGGAATCAGGAAATGCGCGAGAGATGGATAACGGCGAGTCAGGGCCTTATCCCGCACGTGAACATTATGGGTCTGACCGCGGCCCTGGCCGGCTTCAAGGATGGCCAGGAGTGGCTCGATCAGTGTCTTGAATACTTGCATGGTAACCGGGATTATCTGGCGCAGTATGTGCGCGACAAACTTCCGTCCATTAGTATGGGGAAGATGGAGGCGACTTACTTGGCCTGGCTTGATTGCAGGCAATCGGGAATACCCGGCAACCCTTTTCAATTCTTTCTCGATGAAGCAAGGGTCGCCCTCAATGACGGAGAGGAATGCGGAAAAGGTGGAACCGGGTTTGTAAGACTCAATTTTGCCTGTCCGAGGAAGATCCTGACAGAAGGTCTTGAACGCATGGCCAATGCTCTGCGAATTTTGTAAATGCGGGACTTAACGCCTCAGGCTCAATGTTGTCCCGTTTAGATGAGGCAATAGGAAAAAGGAGGATTTATGAAACGCTTTCTTAGCTCGGTCGTTTTAATCGTTCTGATGTTAATGTGTATGGTTTGTTTCTCGTCCCCGGTTATGGCTGAGGCTGGTAAGAAAACACTCGTCTATGCGGCGAGTGCGGACCCTGACAGCCTTGACCCGGCAAATGCTCTCGGAAATCCTTCTGAGGCAGCTGACCGCATGATCTACGAAAATCTCGTGCGGTTCGATGAAAAATTAAAGCTTGTGCCTGGGCTTGCCACGGAATGGAAGCAGGCTAAAGATGGTATGTCATGGACCTTCTCGTTAAGAAAGGGCGTAAAGTTCCACGATGGAACGCCTTTTAACGCTGAGGCCGTAAAGACCTTCTTCGAAAGAATGATCGGACCTGAAAAACCGGCACGGGCAAGTCTCTTCGCTCCCTACGTGCAGTCGGTTGAAGTGCTCAACGATTACAGCATCAAGGTGAACATGAAAATGCGCTGCTCTTTCTTCACCAATAATCTGGCTCACAGCGCCTCGGGAATTATCAGCCCCGCCGCACTCAAGACCTATGGAAAAGAGATTGGCCGTCATCCTGTGGGCACAGGCCCTTTCAAACTTGTTGAATGGGTTTTCGGCGATCATCTGACATTGGCCCGAAACAACGATTACTGGGCGGGAAAGGCAGGCCTTGACGAGATCATCGTGAAGACCGTGAAAGAAGACAGCTCCAGGGTCATGATGCTCCAGTCCGGCGATGCCGACCTTATCGTGAATATCCCTTCGGAGGATATAGCGAGGCTCGAGAAGAATCCAAAAATAAAACTCGATTCAACGGATACCCTGAAAGTCCTTTTTCTGGGCATGAACTGCAGCAAGAAACCTTTCAATGATACAAAAGTCCGGCAAGCGTTAGCCTACGCAATCGATAAAGAGACCATTGCAAAAAGTCTTTACAATGGTGGCGGCTCCGCGGTTCCGAGTATTGTCGCACCTCCCACCACAGGTTATTTTCCCGTGAAAGGTCTGGGGTATGACCCTCAGAAGGCGAAGAATCTCCTTAAGGTCGCGGGTTATCCTAACGGGCTCAAGGTTAATCTCTGGACGCCCCAGGGCAGGTATCCAAAGGATTTTGAGTTGGCGCAGGCCATTCAGCAGCAACTGAAAAAGATTGGCGTGGAAGTAAACATTCAGGCCATGGAATGGGCCGCCTTCCTGGCTGCCACCGGTAAAGCTCCGGAACAGGCCGATGTGGAACTTTTTATTATGGGATGGTCTCCTTCCACTGCGGAAATAGGATATACTTTTACGATGTTTACGACGAGCACGATCGTGCCGAATGGCAATAACCGCCTCCTCTACTCCAGTAAAGAGTTTGACGGCATCGTACTCAAATTCCTCCAGGCTACCACCAAGGAACAGATGAACAAATATCTCAAGGCCGCCCAGGAATACCTGGCTAACGAAGTTCCCTGTGTCCCGCTCATCAGAACCAGATTGACTATCGGGTATGCGAAGAACCTTAAGGGCGTTATCAATTCGCCATTGGAACTCACCTATGCGGACTATAAGACGACCTTTGAGAAATAAACAAGAACGCCTCACGTTGTAAAGGACCGGGAGGGAACGAAGCACATAACGTTCCCTCCCTCTGAAATATGCTCGCGACCCGGGCGAATCGGTCGATTAAGGCGAACCGATCGCGAAACGGTATTTGGGAGGCTGCCGCAAGATGACACGTTACATTGCAAGAAGAATTGTCATGCTCCTGCCTGTGCTTTTCGGGGTATCGCTCATTTCTTTTGCCCTGCTTCATATGGTACCAGGAGATCCCGTAACCCTTCTTGCAGGCGATCAGGCCGATCAGGCGTTTATCCAGAACCTAAAAAAAGAATACGGACTGGACAAACCCCTCCACGTACAATATTACCAGTTCATATCCCATGTGATCCGTTGCGACTTCGGTACGTCCATCCGAAGTCACCAACCCGTTGCCAAACTGCTCAGAGAACGCTTCGTGTTTACGGCACAGCTAGCCTTCCTTTCGATCATCATCGCCGCCTTTATCGGCCTGATTGCAGGTGTAATATCGGCCACCAGGAGATATTCCATCTTTGACAACCTATCCATGGTCGGTTCTCTTTTCGGGATTTCCATGCCCATTTTCTGGCTTGCCCTGTTGCTGATGCTCGTCTTTTCCGTCTCTCTCGGGTGGTTCCCCGCAGGCGGAAAGGGAACGCTAAAACATCTCGTCCTTCCCGCTATTGCACTCGGCGCTTCGTCCTCCGCGGTCATAGCGCGTATGACCAGGGCTTCCATGTTGGAGGTGATCCGCCAGGACTATATCCGGACGGCCCGGGCTAATGGTTTCAGAGAAATAATTGTTATTTCGAAACATGCGCTGAAAAATGCCATGATCCCCGTAATCACGGTATTCGGACTGGAATTTGGATATATGCTTGGCGGCGCTGTGCTTACGGAAACCGTTTTTTCTCTGCCTGGATTAGGCAGGTTGATGGTGGATGGAATCTTTCAGAGGGACTACCCGGTTGTGCAGGGGGCCATGCTTCTTGTGGCGACAACGTTCGTAGTGGTGAACCTGATAACGGACATTGCCTATTCTTTTGTGGACCCGAGGATACGCTATGAATAAAACGTCAGTGGTCAAGACAGGCCAGAAAAGAGAGGTCTGGCGCAGGCTCAAAAGAAACCGCGCCGCTGTGACGGGAGGGGTGATCCTTCTCGTCTTCCTTGTTGTCTCCCTTCTGGGACCGCTCATCGCTCCGTACCCTGCTAATGAAGGAGATCTGACGAAACGCCTCGAAGCCCCAAGCCGCGCGCATCTACTCGGAACAGATGCCCTCGGCAGAGATCTCTTAAGCCGGGTCATCTGTGGAGCCAGAATTTCCCTGGAGATTCAGATCGCTGCGGTCATGATAGCTCTGATTATAGGCACCATCATCGGGATGATCGGTGGATATTACGGCGGAGCGATCGATCATACTATCATGAGAGTAATGGACATCCTGCTCGCTTTCCCCGGAATCTTCCTGGCCATCGCCATTGTGGCGGTTCTGGGAACGGGCCTTACCAATCTAATATTCGCAGCCGGTATCTACTCGATTCCTCAATTTGCGCGGGTAGTTCGCGGGTCTGTCATTACGTTGAAGGAGCGCGAATTCGTGGAAGCGGCCCGCGTTGCAGGAGAAACAGACACCAATATACTGGCACGGTATATCCTGCCCAATTCCATGGCGCCGCTCATCGTGCAAACAACTTTGCGAATGGCCACAGTGCTTTTGACCGCATCAGGCCTGAGTTTCCTGGGATTGGGCGTCCAACCCCCGGCGCCGGAATGGGGGGCCATGCTTTCCAATTCGAGGGATTATCTGGTTACTGCGCCGCACGCAGCTATCGTGCCGGGGTTTGCAATTATGCTGGTAGTAATGGGGTTCAACCTTTTCGGGGACGGATTAAGGGATTCCCTGGATCCGCGACTTCGAGATTAGACGGAAAAGGCTCACGAAATGGGACAACTTCTACAGATAACAGATTTGGAAACTCACTTCTACTCCTCGGGGAAAACAACCAAAGCGCTCGACGGAGTGAGCTTCGAGATCGAGGAGGGAGAGACCTTCGGGCTCGTGGGCGAATCGGGGTGCGGCAAGTCAGTTACGGCTCTCTCTATATTGCGGCTCATACCGGATCCGCCTGGCAAAATAGTTGGAGGAAAGATTCTCTTCAAGGGAAGGGACCTGCTCGAGGCCACCGAAAGAGAAATCCGCTCAATGAGAGGCAAAGAGATTTCCATGATCTTTCAGGAGCCTATGACTTCCCTGAATCCTGTGTTTCGAATCGGTCAACAGGTTGCAGACGTGATAAGGCTGCACCAGGGAACGGGAGAGCGCGCATCCATGCAAAAAGCCGTGGAGATGCTGGCAAAGGTCCACATCCCCGATGCGGAAGACGTAGCACGGCGGTTTCCGCACCAGTTAAGCGGGGGCATGAGACAGAGAGTGATGATAGCAATGGAATTATCCTGCCGGCCTTCTCTTCTTATTGCCGATGAGCCAACAACAGCGCTGGATGTGACCATACAGGCGCAGATTCTCGAGCTCGTTCGGGAAATGAGAGACGAACTGCAGACCTCAATCCTGCTCATTACCCACGATTTGGGAGTTGTTGCCGAGTTGTGCGATCAAGTGGCGGTGATGTACGCCGGCTCGATAGTTGAGCGCGCCACAGTGGACAAGATCTTTGCAGGTCCGAAACATCCGTATACCCAGGGCCTGTGGGGCGCCATTCCTCCCGTAGACGAGGAAAAATCGGTGCTTTCAGTCATACCAGGCAGCGTCCCTGATTTAAGTGAATTGCCCCAGGGTTGCAAGTTTCATCCCCGATGTTCTTTTCGGTTTGACCCGTGCACCCGTACCCGCCCCCCACTCATTGAAGGGTCACCGGGACACTTCGTATCATGCTGGCTGTACACGAATCATTCAACATCGGGCATTACGCGCGAATATGGATCTTATCCGGCTGCCGGGACGTCTGATGCGAATCGCACGCAGCTTAAGGGATAAGGAGATGAGCACATCAATATGACTGAACATCTTCTCGACGTAATCGGTCTCAAAAAACATTTTGCCATCGATAGAGGTTGGGGGGCGCAAAACAAGGCATTTGTGCGGGCCGTTGATGGGGTTGACTTCTCAATAGACCAGGGAAGAACGTTGGGCCTGGTGGGTGAATCAGGATGCGGCAAGACTACCGTAGGAAGGCTAATCCTCAAACTGATTGAGCCTACCGAAGGAAAGATTGTTTTCGATAACAGAGATCTTACCGGGGTCGACGCCAAGAACATGCGTCCCTTGAGACGTTCCATGCAATTCATCTTCCAGGACCCTTTTGCGTCGTTGAACCCGAGAATGACGATCGGCGAGATTGTCGGGCGTCCCATGGAGATCCACCATCTGGTCCAAAGATCAGAAAGAGACGAGCAGGTTTGCAGCCTGTTGGAAGCAGTCGGGTTACGAAGAGATCAGTTCAGCAGATATCCGCACGAATTCTCGGGCGGGCAACGGCAAAGAATTGGAATCGCTCGGGCGCTGGCCACAAAACCAAAACTGGTCGTGGCTGACGAACCGACCTCGGCGCTCGATGTTTCCGTTCAGGCGCAGATCCTCAACCTCATGAAAGATCTGCAAGAAAAACTCGGCCTCGCGTATCTGTTCATTTCGCACAATATTGGTGTGATCCGGCACATCAGTGATCGTGTGGGGGTGATGTATCTCGGCAGAATCGTAGAAATGGCGGACAAAGCCAGCTTTTTCAAGGCTCCGGCGCACCCTTACAGCCGGGCATTGTTGAATGCCGTTCCTTCATTGCACGTTGGCACACCGAAAAAAAGAGTACTGCTGCAGGGTGATGTGCCGAGCCCGATCAATCCTCCGCCGGGATGTCCATTCCATAACCGATGCCCAAACGTTCTCTCGGTCTGCAGAGACGAAGAGACCATATTCAAGCAGATTGAAGAGGGCCATTGGGTGGCCTGTCATCTGTATCAATAAGCAAAGATGCGCAGGCGAGACTGAACGAAACATTGACTTGACCCAGAAGTTTGGGGGTTTTTTTGGGGCATCTGCACTAAGCACGAATAATAATGCTAACGTGTTGTCAGGTAGTTAGCTACATTGTTCGATGGACGCCGCCGTCCACCAAACCATAATCCGACGCAATCTAATGAAGGAGAACGGTTGAGACAATCAGGGTTTTACTTTTTCGCGCTCCCCGTCTCACACGGATAGGTTGGTGCGCAACCGAGCATGAAGCTCTTTGCGGTAGAACGGAAAACGTTGTGGCGGGGTGCTTGACGAGAGAATCGGTCCATTAATGATACGTTGCATCTTGACAAGTCGAGACGTGCTTGATATATTATTCCATAAAATAGCATAGAGTTGCAATTAATGGAACGCAATAATGAACGCATCAAAAACAGAAGGCTTCTATAACAAATCGCTCGAAAGAGCATTGCAGATACTATTGAGTTTCAAGAATGAGCGGAGGTCTGCTACTCTCACAGAGATTGCGAGAGTCGCGAGAATTCCGAAGTCAACCTCCCTGAGGCTTTGTGCAACTCTTGTAGAATATGGCTTTTTGCGCCTTGATGAACAAACAAAGGAATACTCGCCGGGTCTCAGTCTTTTTGAACTCGGAGAGCTCGTGCTGGAGTCCTTTTCCGTTAGCAAAATTGCCTCTCCGTACTTGGACAAGCTCCAGGAATCCGTGCGGCAAACCCTGTTTATTGATGTTCTCCGCGACGATTATCTCGTCCACGTGGACAAGAGGGAGGACCTTTCGAGTCCGATACGATTTGGGCTCCAGGTGGGAAGAAGAAGACCACCACATTACGGCGCGGCCGGGTGCGTGCTCATGGCATATCTACCGGACGATGAAGTGGAGCGTTTATTGGAAGAATTTCCTCTCCCCGAATCGACGAAAAAGTCAATAACAGACAAGGATCTCTTCAAAGAAAGACTGGGAACTATCCGCTCTCGGGGGTACGCAATGGAGGACGGAGAAGTGGTGGATATGATTAGTGGGGTGAGCGCTCCAATCCACGATCATACAGGAGCGGTTGTGGCTGCCCTTGCTGTGGCCTACGTTTCTCATTCTTTGAGCACTGAAGAAGCAATGAGAGTTGTAAGAGAAACAGTTGCGACTGCCGGTGTGATCTCCCGGGCTATGGGATGCCCCGCTCCGTAAGGGGGGGCTACACGATAGCTTGCGAGATGTCTGAAAGGGCCGTTACCGTAAATCTTCTGGTGCATCCATCGACAGAGCCAAGTCTTCGGGTTTTGTGATTTCCTGCCATTCTTCCAATTGAAACTGATCCGGACCTTCGTGGACAATCTTTCGGAAAATAGCTCACAACCGTAAATCCACGTACAGCATAGTGGTGAAGCAACCTGAACCTCCGCAAGCGGATGTTCCAAAGTTAAAGAACACCCGCTGGTCGCACGGGAAGTCAAGTGAAGACAAGACGAGAAGTGAGGCTTACCGTGTAGTTGCGGATTCCAACGATCAATAGAAAAAATCTTTGACGTTTTTTCTTGACAACGCGATCGTTATTTTGATATTGTTCCATATAACAACATCAGGTTTCAGTAAATGAAACCAGACAAGAAGGAGGTATCCTATGACTGAGATGCACTGCGAGTACTGTGGACGACCAATTATCAAGGAACCTGAGGTCAAGGTCCTCAGAGGCGTTAGACACACATATTGTTCTGACTTCTGTTTCAAACTGGATTTCTACGATGTCCCAACAATCACTTACCAAGACCTGCAGGCGATGTATAAGCTGCGTTGTATCCCCGTCAAACTTGATTACAGCTCCAGGGAACCAAAGAGAGCAGGAGGGAAGAAATGACCAAAGCTATAGAGGAACTCACTGATGGTGTTGTTGAAACCGATTTTCTGATCGTAGGCGGCGGCATGGTAGGAATGATAGCTGCCATTCGAGCGAGAAAGAACAGCCGTGACCTGCATATTACCATAGTCGACAAAGCTACCATGGAATACAGCGGTGATGGAGTTGGGCTGGACAACTTTAACCAGATTCCGCTTCATCAGGAAGACGTTTGGGCAAAGGACAAAGGCGACGATGACGTGAAAAAGGCGGTCTTCGGTGCCGACAGGTTCAAAGGCCTTAAACAGTTGAAGCTTGAAGCGAAGACGATGAACAATGCCTATATATCTCAGCCGATCTTGGAGGAAGTAGGAGTGAATGTCCGAGAGGACGATGGCTCAATTCAGGTAATACAGGGATACAGAAAAGGAACTGTCTGGGGTCGGGTCGAGTATGACGACAATGGGAAGCCTGCGGAACCGTGGTTCGGCCCCATGTCCAGGGGAAGCGACCTTAAGATGAGGCTGGGAACCGCTGTCAGAAAGGCAGGCGTCAGTGTCTTTGACAGAACAATGGTGACAAGCCTGATTACCAAGGATGGCGCGGCTGTTGGTGCCACAGCAGTCGACGTGCGAACGGGCAAGTTTATAGTGTTCAAGGCAAAGGTTGTTCTCTTGTCGACGGGTGGGGCAGCGAGGCTCTATCCTTATCCGTGGACAACATTCCCAAATAATCTCTTTTATACGCTCATGTCGCCGACTCTGGACGGGGCAGGGCACATTGCGGCGCTCAACGCAGGTGCCAAGCTCTACAGTATGGAAATGAATGTAGTCTACAATGTATCAAAAGGAATAAACCACAGCAGCGGCGGCGGAGCCTGCAACTGGTATTTCAAGATGTACAACTCAAAAGGCGAGTTCCTCGAAGACAAGTATCAGGACAGAGTTGTTACCAAGGCGGGTGGCATGATTCCAGGTGTAAATTTTCTCTATTCACCCAACATGAAAGACAATGAATATGAAAAGGATGTGATCCTTTCAGCAAAGGACAAAGCCACGCCGGATGAGATTGCAGCGGTGTACTTTACAGCTGCTACAGAGCCGACAAAGGCGCTCAAGTTCCACAAACTTGCGGGAGGCCTGACGAATGAGAAACCGGTTGAATGTGTGACCGTTCTCGTGGGTATAGGCATGGCAAGCGGTGGTGTGCTGCGTGAGAACGAGAACTCGGAGACAGGCGTGAAGAACCTCTTTGCGGCCGGAAATGTTATCGGTAATGCCGCCGGTGGTTCGGGAGGACTGACCTGGGGCTGTCTGATCGCGGACCACGTTACTGAGTTGATCCCGACCCAAACACAGGCAAAGTTCGGTGCTGACCAAATCCGGCAGATAGAAGAAGCCAAAAACTGGGCTTTTGAACCATTTCAAAAACAGGTGAGATGTGCCATACACCCGCTGGAGTTGGAGAATTACGTAAGAAATGTTAACCTCAACTATGTTGGTATACACAGAGTCAAATCAAAAATGGAACATGCGATTGAATTACTAAGACGGGCCAGACGAACGGTCCCAATGTTGACCGCCGCCAATCCCCACGAACTCATGCGCGCTCTCGAAGTACAGCGGGTCATTGACATTTCGGAACTACACGTGCAGTCTGCGTTGATCCGGAATGAGAGCCGTATGATACCCATACATTATCGCGACGATTACCCGGACCTGGATCCTGCGTGGGATGATATCGTTGTAACTGCGAAGAAGGTTGGGGGCGAAGTTAAATACAACAAAGAGCATTTGAACTAAAGGAGGACGGACCATGCACAAGACTGAGGTAAGTTATGGACCCAAAATAGACTATAAGCACTGCAACGGATGCGGTGTTTGTTATCGGCATTGCCCCCTGGATATCTTTGGTTGGGACAAAGAGAAACAGATGCCCTTCGTTGCTTACGGGGCGGAGTGCTCATGCTGCTGCTTCTGCGAGATTATGTGTTCCGAAGTCGCCATAGATGTCCAGCTTCCGCTACATCAGATGCTCGACTTCGGCATCGAACCCACAATTCTGGACGATGTTGAGTATAAGTTTCTAAACAAATGAGAACACAGGGCGCGTTCGAACGCAATATTAAGAGGCCGGTTAGATTGTTGATTGATTCACAAGAATTGGCATACAAAATATGCTCGGGCAAGTCAGGCTATGATGGGCCAACCGGAAAAGCGCGTTGGCTATCAGCCGGGAGCTCGTAAGGAACGCATCATATGATATCTCCTTCGATAGGAGTGGAAATCATAGATGGGAGGAGCATCTACCATGGCAAGAATTGAAAGGTTCATTCAGCGCACCATCAGGTACGGCACCTTCCTTGCCGTCGCAGTGATGGGTGGCGTCCTTATTCTCATCGTCGCAACCGCCATTGGCCGCCTTCTGGGCTATACCATACCTGGCACGTTCGACGTCGTTGAGACGTTCATGATGGCAGTCGGCGCATTCTGTCTGGCTTACTGTGAATCGTTAGGCGCACAGGCGAAGGCGGAAGTCATCATAGACCGTGTTTCATCGAGGGCACGCTCCTGCCTCGAGGTATTTACGACCCTTCTGACTACTCTCTACTGGGTAATCATTTTCTATGCAGGATGGAAGGTGTTATTGGTTAAGTTCGCGCGTGGTGAGAAGACCGACCTTCTCGGTGTCAACGTGGTTCCTTCTCGGACACTGTGGATCACCGCAGTCTTCCTCATGTGCTCGTTTTTGATTCTCAGGTTCTTACACCACATCAAGGATGCCGCGAAGGGTACTATGACGAAAGGAGTCTCCCGATGAGTCCCGAAATTCTCGGCTTACTTGGTTTTGTCTGCATATTTGCCCTACTGGCACTGGGCATGCCCATTGGAGCGGCCCTGGGGCTTGTCGGGTTCGCCGGCATGACCCTGCTCTATCCCATCCAGGGAGCCCTCATAAAGATGGCGACGACCCCTGTGGAGATCATCTCCAGCTATTCCTTCGCCGTCATGCCCCTTTTTGTACTCATGGCTCAGGTGACCTTCACCTGCGGGTTTGGCGCAGACCTCTTCAAGCTCGCGTCCAAGTGGCTCGGCCACTACAAAGGAGGTCTAGCCATGGCGAGCATCGGGGGATCAGCCGGTTTCGGGGCCTGCAGCGGCAGCGCTCTCATTACCGCGGCTACCGTGAGCCCGATAGCATTGCCCGAGATGAAGAAGTATAATTACGACACAAAACTTGCTGTTGGGGCCTGTGCTGCCGGCGGTACCATTGGCAGTCTCATCCCGCCGAGCACTATGTTCATCATCTATGGGATCCTGACGGGGGCCTCCATAGGCAAACTCTTTTGCGCGAGTCTGATTCCTGCGTTCCTTACGGTCCTCTCGTACCTTCTGACCATCTACATTATCTGTAAGCGCAACCCCAATGCGGGTCCACCGGCGCCCGCTGCCCCCCTTAAGGAGAGGTTCTCCACACTGAAGGACTGCTGGGAGATATTGGTATTGCTCGTCATTGTCATCGGTGGGATGATCTATGGTCTCTTCACCCCCACGGACTCCGGGGCCATAGGGGCCTTCGGCGCTATCCTCTTAGGCTTCATGAAGAAGAGGCTCACCTGGAGGAAGTTGTGGCAGGCCGCCATGGAGACTATGAAGATAGCCGGTGTCATGTTTACCATCCTTATAGGCGCCATGATATTCAACTTCTTTTGTGCTAAGACAGGTCTTCCACAACTTGCAGGGGAGTGGGTCCTCTCACTACACGTAGACCCCTGGGCGGTGGTGGGCGTAATTGTTATCATATACTTCTTCCTCGGTATGGTCATGGAAGCTCCGTCGATCCAGATCCTCACGATACCGGTCTTCTATCCCATCATCGTGACCATACTTGGATACGATCCCATCTGGTTCGGTGTAGTACAGGTTCGTATGCTGGAGATCACAGGCATAACCCCCCCCCTTGGCATGATCGCTTATATCATGGCTGGCGCGAACAAGGACGTCTCCATCGGAACTGTATTCAGGGGGGCGATGCCCTTTCTTCTGATGGAGCTTATCACCCTGCCGATCTTTATATTCGTCAAGCCGATCACGTTATGGCTTCCCAGCCTGATGAAATAGGAGAGGTGAGTGCGCAGTAGATAGATTGTAAACTGGAGCAGTTCCCGGATGATATATAAACAAATCTTAAGGAGGAAGAAATGAAAAAGATCATTGTTTTGCTAATGACGGCATTCGTTTTTATGGTGCTCACTGTGCAGTCTCACGCCCAGCAAAAGGTGATTGAGCTTACCTACGGGACTCCCTTTCCCGCGGACCACACCTATAGCAAGGCCGATCAGAAGTGGATCGCCAAGATTGAGAAGGAGACGAACGGCAGGGTTAAGATCAAGCCTTACTGGGGAGGCCAGATTATCGGGGGCCAGAACCAGGTGGAAGAGATAGCGGCGGGAGCTGCGGATATCGGCTACATTGTACCAACGAACAGCAAAACTGGTTTTACGATCTGTAAGGCGATGTCCCTTTACCTCGCTGGCGCCAGTGATAAAGTGGGGGCGCGTGTTTTCAAGGAGTTGAGGGCCAAATTTCCCGAGATTGAAAAAGAGTATACGGACGCAGGCGTACAGGTTCTTGAATGGCAAAGCCCTGGTATACAGTTAATAACGAGGAAACCAGTCAGAAGATTGTCTGATTTTAAAGGTCTGAGAATGAAATCTCTTGGTGACTGGAATAAAGTGTTAAAGGAATTGGGAGGAGAAGGCATAGAAATGTCAAACGCCGAGGTATACGTATCACTGCAAAAGGGAATTCTGGACGCCGTTCTTTCTCCCTTAGACACGCTGGAGGCTCTAAAATTTGCTGATGTGGCGAAATTTGTGTCGATGATATCGGTTGCAGGTCCGCCCTTTGCACAACGGGCAATGAACCTGTCCAAGTGGAAGAGTCTTCCCCCCGATATCCAAAAGGTATTTGAAAACAACGTAGAATACTGGGAACAACAGGTGAACGAGTCGCTGCAGGCGGCGATCATCCACGCCACAGAATTCGGAAAAAAGTCTGGCGTTGAGTTTATCAACATGTCAGATGCAGATAAGTCCAGTCTAACCGCGCTCATGGTTTCGACAGCGGAGAAAGATGCGAAGGCACTTGATACGAAAGGAATTCGCGCAACGCAGATACTACATGAAGCACAGAGACTGATCAAACAATATAGCAAATGAGCCATAATGCTCAACGCTAAGTTGCGGAGAGAAATGAGGCGATGGCCAAACTGAGCGAAGGAGTCGACCAAAACCTGATGCCAGGCATACCGATTGAGGCAGCATTGGTACTTTCGGCCAGGCCGTGTACGCTCACCAGGCATCCTGTTTGGCGTTGCAACAAAATAATTCTACCGGAGGTAAGATGAATATGATTTATGAAGCCTTAAATCCCCGTGGAGAGACTGACCCGGTAAACACTATCGGCCTTCGGCCCAGAGTAAAGGATCTGAATAAAATAACACTGGGCCTACTAGCGACCTTCAAGGGACATTGGCGTCCTATTGTCGAGGAAGTTGGTCGACAACTGCAGGCAAGATATCCCAATATGAAACTCACCGGCTATTTCGAATACACCAAGGACCCGAATGCGTACACAGAGGTGGCAGAAATAGCCAAAGACCCTGATTTTAAACCAGGATTTGAAAAGTGGGTAGGCGGAGTAGATGCGGCTATATCAGGATATGGTGATGCTGCTTCCTGTACGCTCTATCAAACATATAACACCGCCTTTGTAGAAAGATTGGGCAAACCGGCCGTCGTGTTCCATAAGAGAAACTTCTCAAACATTTTTAGGAGAGCCGCCGCGCTCAGGGGCGTTCCGGCAATGAGACATGTGGAAGGAGACATCCGCGACATCTCAAGCCTAAATGCCGACGAATTTAACAAGTACCTTAAGGAAGAAGTGCCCCAACTTGTCAGCGTGGTTCTTGACGATATCATCGCCGCCCTTACGTCGCCTCCTCTGCCGGACGAAGCAAACCCGAAAGGGCCGGATGAGAACCTGCCGAGAATTGCGGCCAAGGGGGATTTCCACGAGATAAACAAGTATTTCTACCAGCGCGGCTGGGCCTACGGTATGCCGATCGTACCGCCCACGGAAGACGTAGTCAAAGAGATGATCAAGGGGACTGATTTGCCCCCGGATCATGTGGTAGCTAAACTCCCACTCATGAACGGCAAAGCTACAGTAGAGAAAATCGCCATCAATGGTGTCATGGCAGGATGCCTTCCTATTCACATGCCTGTCCTGATAGCAGCCACGCAGGCGCTGGCAGATACAAGGCTCTGGCTGGAGGCATATACTTGCAGCGTGGCGTCCTGGGCGCCGCTCCTGATCATCAATGGACCAATACGGCGCGACCTGGATGTCGCCTGCGGGGTTGGCGTCTTCAGTCCCTACAATCGGGCTAATGCGGCTATAGGCAATACGATTGGTCTTTTGATCATGAACATTGCGGGAGTGCGAGGCGGCTACGAGGATAACGGGCTGTTCGGACATGAAGGACGGTTCGGCATATGTATTGGCGAGAACGAAGAGGAGAGCCCATGGGAGCCGATGCATCAGTTTTATGGTTTCAATAAGGAGGACAGTGCGGTCACGCTGTTTTTCCCAAACACACGCCAGCTCTGTTTATACGGCGCTGACCCCGAGCCGTTGTTGAAAGCTATTTGTGACGATCCGCAAGTATTCGGTTTCGATCCGGGATGTGCATTCGTGCTGTGTCCTGAGGCAGCAAAACTGTTGCACCGCTATGGTTTCTCACGAGAGGACTTGACTCGCTATATCGTGGAATATGCGCGTAGACCGGTTTCCGATACCCCGGTACGGTGGATAAAGGCTAACAATCACGCGCTCCCTGAAGTTGTGTTGCCCGCAGAACCCACAAGATCGGTCAAAAAGTTCTTCTCCAGGAAGCATATACCGATTCTCGTCGCCGGAATGAGCTATGGGAACAGCATAACCTATTATGGAGGCGGCGGGGATCACGGTGGTCCGGTTACCCATAAGGTTAACCTGCCCAAGAAGTGGGGTGAGCTGGTAGAAAAGTACAAAGATTTCAAAACCCAGTACTAATGATTTGAATGTGGCTGTTTCGAACTGGGAACTTCACTCAGGCTAACGGCTACATCCATTGTGAGGTAGTTTGGTTGACCTGCATAACGATGAGACCTTGCGGCATACCGTAAAAGGCGCCATCAGGCCTTTCCCTCCCTATAGCCGTTGAATGAAATGCGGCCGCAAGGTCTCATCCTAAACTGTTAAATGTGTGTAACATGCAAAACCAAGAACCTATTTCACAACACACGGCACGTAAAATACTGAATCGTGATTTTGTCCTTGGCTTTTTCGCGTTGTTTGCCTTCCTAGTAGCTTGCTATAGTCTCGTCCCTACCCTTCCCATTTATCTTTCAAGACTGGGTTCCGGGGAGAGAGCCATAGGTGAGCTCATCGGGATTTATAGCGCTGCGGCCCTGATTTTCAGATTCCTCGTAGGAGGAGTCTTGCACAAATATTCGGAGAGGGCCGTCATGATGTTCGGTAGCATATTATTCGCAGTGACGTTCCTGGCATTGATTTTGTTTCGTCCGTTTTGGCCCTTCTTTGCCGTGAGGTTTTCGCAGGGGATTGCTTATGCGTGTTTGGATACAGCCGTTCTCGCATTCATTGTAAATGCCATTCCTCTGAGATTCCGTGTTCAAGGTCTCGCCTACTTCTTCCTGGCGCCAACATTCGCGCTAGCAATTGCCCCTTCGTTTGGTATGTTACTATTGAACCGGCATAACGCCACTCTTCTTTTCTCGGCCTGTCTGGGTCTTTCTCTGTGTGCGTTTTCTTCATCCTACGGGCTGAGAGCTCAAAATGTTCTACCATCTCAAAAGGATAATACCGGCAATGGTCGCCTGCTGATTGATTTTAAGATCATTGCACCCACAATGATCGGATTTCTCCAGTGTTTCGTAATGGGGGCCATCTACACCTTCCTACCTCTCTACGCTGTCCAATGCGGAGTGCGTAATCCAGGGCATTTTTTTTCGTCTATCGCCGCGGTTGTCATCGCAGGGAGGATTTTGGCGGGGAGAATTGTCGATACATGGAGTAAGGGAACCATCACGATCATGTGCATTTCTGTGTCGACACTCGCCATGGTGATACTCTATTTTTCCAGAACTCTCCCGATGTTTGTCCTTGCGGGATTAATCTGGGGAGTAGGAGCCACATTTATCTTTTCTGCTAATATGGCATATGCTTTTGATTACTCCGGTTCCTCTGGAGGGACTTCCGTCGGGACCTACATGGCGCTTACTGACCTGGGATTGGCCATTGGACCAATGGTAATGGGCGCAGTTATACCCCTCATCGGATATTCAATGATGTTTCTGTCCTTGGGTTTTGTCTGTGTCGTTAATCTGTGCTATTTCCAGTTCTATTTGGAGAAGAAATGTGGTGCGACCTCCTCCATTTTAAGGTCTTAGAAACGCAGAATGCTGTAGAAATACGATTACGTAGAAATGACGGTAGATGCTTATTTTCGAAAATGTGTTTCATGGGTGGCAGGTGAATATGTCGATCTCACGGCTTTCTGATATGCGCCGAAAACTGGGCGAAGGCCTTGCGGAATGTGTTGGATATCTGATTTCTAATTGCAATCCATGGTCCTTCTTGAGAGGTGCAATACCCGCTAAATAGGCGATAACGAAGCTGGCGGTCATTTTCCGTTGTGAACACATTATGGTTCTCTCATGTATAACAGTAGTTTACCCCAAATCATTTGTTACATGGGCCTTACCCCGGAAATTCAACGAGCAAATTCTCTTGACAAGATAGAAAGAACGTGACAACATGTAACTAAGGTTGATAGTATCCAAAGGTTACTATTATGAAAGTTCTTTAAGGGCTCATTAAGTGTAGTCAGGCAAAAGAGATATGAACCAGCATGAGAGGGGCCGAATATGGATAAGAGAAAAATCAATACCGTAGAAGAGTATGTTGAGGAACTGAAGAAGGGAATGGGCAAGGTATATGTTAATGAGTGGGGAGCCCATATGGCCGGACCGAAATGGCCCCGGCCCATGTTCGGCTTCAACAAGGAGGTCACCTGGGATTCACTGAGGCATTACGCGGACGGCATCGGAGACCTAAACCCGCTCTACCGCGACAGGGAGTACGCCAAGAAAACCAAATATAACTGCGTTGTGGGTCCGCCCACGATTCTGTTGACTATCGCCTCAGCAAACTATCCGGACCCCCCGGGGTTCCCGCCGCCACCTGAATTTCCTGAATTGTATGTGAGCGAAGAGTACGAACTATTCAGTCCGATTTGTCAAGGTGAGGAACTCGACTGGAAATCAACGTTCCCCACCGAAATCAGGGTGAAGAAGAGCAAATCCATGGGAACGGTGGCATTTATGGACGGCAATATTGAATTTACCCGTCATCGTGGAGGAATTCCAATTGCCAGGAGTAATTTCAGCATCGTGGTGTACAAAGCGTCTGACAGGCGCAAGGACCGCACAAAGCCTGTATATACCGAGGAGTATATCAAAAAAGTCTATGAAACCCAGGACAATGAAACCGTACGGGGGGCCACGCCGCGTTACTGGGAAGATGTACATGTTGGGGAAAAGCTCATGCCTGTGGTGAGAGGTCCCTTGACCACCATGGACAGCGTTGCATATATCAGGGGTGGCGTCGCTGAATGGCACTATTCGGCAGACCGCCTGTACCGCTATGCTTACGAACAGTGCGGCTGGGGGATCTACGACCCTGATTTCAAGATATATCGCAATTTCAAGGAAGAATCGGACACGACCGCTGGAGGCGGCCCCATGGCTCCATACAGGATTTCCCTTATGGGCCTGCTTTTGACCAACTGGGTGGGCGATGACGGTTTCATATGGAAGTTCAGGACAGAAATGCGCAAGACCCTGGGGCCGGGTGTGGTGCTGTGGTGCAAGGGTGAAGTAGTTAATAAATACATGCTGGACGGAAGGTACTGCGTTGATGTTGAATGCGTAATGGAAGACCAGAATGGACAGGCTGGTATTCAGCCTACAAAAGCCACAATCATACTGCCGTCGCGCGAACACGGACCCGTGGTATATCCATCACCTAGACCTCAAAAATGATGCACGGTATGTGGCTCAAAACAAAATTCATGAGGGAGGACGGGATGAACAGAGTGAAAGGCATCTCTATGGCAGCGCTGGTGTGCGTCGTACTGGTTGTACTCGCGGGTTTTGTGAATCAGGTGTACGGTGCGGAGAAATATCCCACAAGGGCCATCGATATCATAGTCCCGTTCGGTCCGGGCGGTTCCACCGACATGGCAACGAGAATACTGGCTGACGAACTTAAGAAGATGTGGGGAGTGCCGGTAAACGTGATAAACAAACTCGGGGGAAACGCGGTTCCTGGAACAATGGAGGCGCTGAACGCCAAGCCTGATGGTTATACGATACTTGCAGACTCGGTCATTACCAGTTCATGGCTGCCCATCGTGGCCCAGGCAAGTTCCATAACAATTCCGGACAGGACTTACCTTGCCATGACTGTTACGACGCCGTTCATATTCTACGTGCCTGCCTCTTCACCGATAAAAACCATGAAGGATCTGGAGGCGGATATCAAAAAGGACCCGGGTGCTTTTACGTGGCCGTCAGGTGGTGGGGCAAGCGCCGCGGACATCGCCATGAAACAATTCCTGAACGCGATCGGAGTCGATGTTAACAAAACAAGGCCTGTTCCGATGCAGAGCGCTGCGCAATCAGTGACACTGATAGGCAGCGGTGCCGTCAAGATTTGCCTCCTGGGTCTGACGAGCGGGATCACCAACACAAAGGCGGGTATCATCAAACCTGTCGGGGTGGCCTCCAAAAAAAGAGTGGCTGAAATTGCGGACGTTCCGACCACCGCTGAGGCGGGTTATCCCTCGGTTGAAGTTGAGTTCTGGTCGGGGCTCTCGGGACCGGCGAAGATGCCCGACTATATCGTGGAAATATGGAGCAAGGCCATTGCTGATCTCATGAAGAACCCGGGCGTTCTCTCAAAGATAAAGGCGACAGCGGCGCTTCCCTACTACCATGATGCCGCGGAGTTCAAAAAATACGTTGCCCACGAGACGGATGCAGTCGTCAAACTGTACGGGCTCAAGAAGTAGGCGGTCTTTCACTGAGCGATCATCGCCGTGGCTTTATCTTTTCCATGGCGACACGTGCTGTTTGCATGGGGATTAACTCCTCTCTTTATGAGGCCCTGGGAGCAGGCTCGCATAGTCAGCGATTGGTGAGAAGCCATTTCGCAGAAATGGAAGATATGGGGAAGTAAGAAACATCCAGAACGTAACGAAACAGGAGGGTGCTATGTCTATCAGAAAGTTATTCTTGTTAGCAACGTTTTGTGTAGCCGCTCTCGTCGCCGCGGGTTTTTTTAGCGATCGAGCGTGTGCTCAAGAGAAATACCCAACGAGGGCTATTGACATCATTGTCCCCACCGGCCCAGGGGGTTCGACAGATTTAACGACCCGTATCATAGCGGCGGAACTAAAAAAGCTTTGGGGTGTGCCGGTCAATGTTGTAAATAAGACTGGCGGCAACATGGTGCCCGCTTTGCTTGAGGTGCTCGACAGTGAACCTGACGGCTACACAATGTTCGCCGATAACATTTCCGCCAGTTCAGCGATACCCCTTACCGCTCCCAAAGAACTCCTGCCCAAACTTGAAAGCCGGACATATATCAGTCTCACGACGACCGTGCCTTTCCTTCTCTTTGTGCCGGCATCATCGCCCGTTAAATCACTTAAGGATCTTGAAGCAGAGATTAAAAAGGACCCCGGGGCTTTCACGTGGCCTTCAGGCGGTGGCGCGGCCGCGGCAGACGTGCTGGTCAGGCAATTCGCCAAGCTGATTGGGGTCGATGTCAATAAAACCAAGCCGGTGCCTGCACAAAGCGGGGCGCAGATGCTGACGTTGAGCGGCAGCGGCAGCATAAAACTTCTCACGTTCGGAGCCACTATGGGTGTACCCAATACTCAGGCGGGTTTCATCCGGCCTATCGTGACACTGTACAGAACGAGGCTCCCCGAATTTCCCGATGTATCGACGTCAGCGGAACAGGGTTACCCCACAATGGTATACCACTATTGGAGCGGTATCTCCGGTCCTCCCAAGCTGCCTGCGAGCATCGCACAGAAATGGGAGAAAACCCTTGCGGAAGTGCTGAAAAATCCCGCTGTTCTTGCAGAACTCAAGAAGATAGGCAATCTCGCCTTCTATCACAATGCAGCGGATACCAAGAAATACGTCGCCCAGGAGACAGATTCAATGGCCAAGATCTTTAAATGAGTCCGATAGCGGGCAAGAATCAAGGCGGATAAGACTTTGAGGAGACACTATGACTTTTGATGAATATATCGAGGAACTGAAAAGGGGTATTGGAAAGACATTTGTCAACGAATGGGGATCAAACATGGCCGGACCCGCTTTTCCAAAACCGGTCTGCTTTTTCAATACCCAGGTGACGAAAGACTCGATCAAGCATTTTGTTGATGCGATAGGCGATGTAAATCCGCTGTTCCGCGATAGGGAGTATGCAAAGAATACAAAGTATGGGTGCCTCATCGCTCCTCCCACTATCCTTTATACGATCGCTCTCGGTCGCTATCCCGAACCGGTAAGTTCTGCTCCGTCTGCGAATTATCCGCCACTTTATACCGGTGACGACTACGAATGGTATGCGCCGATCTGTGAAGGTGATGAGATTGACTGGAAGACGGTCTTTCCCACCAAGATCGAGACAAAACAGACAAAAACGGCCGGCAAAACTGCATTCATCTATGGCAGGCATGAATTCTACAGACACAATGGGGGCTTGCCCCTCGCTGCGTGCAACTTCTGGGTTCTCGTCTATGACAGGGATGAATTCCAGTACTGGCCGGCGGAAAAAAAGCAGAAGATCTCTGAAACTCCCAAGTTTCCCGTGCACAGCGAGGAGTATATAAAAGAGGTCTATGCGGCACAGGATCGGGAAACTGTGCGGGGCGCCACTCCCCGCTATTGGGAGGACGTGGAGGTCGGCGAAGAATTGACGCCTGTTGTGCGGGGCCCCTTCACCGTGGACGAATCAGTGGCCTGGATCATCGGATCGGGCGAATTCTTTTTTTGTTCAGACAGACTGTTCCGTATGATACACGAGCATACCGGCTGGGGAGAATATCATCCTGATCTGAAAGTCTATCTGAATTTCAAGCACGGCACGTACGCCTTCACTCCTGAAGGGGTTGGAGGATGGGGTGCCCAGAGGACGACCTGGGTTGATATGATGCTAACGAACTGGGTCGGGGATGAGGGGTTTGTCTGGAAACTCCGCTCAGAACACAGGAGGCGCGGCGGCTACGGAAATGTCTTCTGGTGCAGGGCGCGGGTGACCAGAAAATACGCGGAGAACGGGCGTTTCTCAGTTGATCTCGAACACCACGTAGAAGACCAGACGGGTGCCCTGATACTTGCGGGCACCGCGAGCGTGCTCCTTCCGTCAAGACAGAACGGACCGGTAATTTACCCGACGCCATCGGGGGGGCATGCTGAAGTCGGTTGATGAGGGATGGTCACGGGCCAATACCTCGCTGAAAAAACAGGAAGTCCACGGCCCTATGAGGAAGATGCATGGTAAATTGTGAATCAGATGAAAAAAGGGAGGGGTTGCTGAAGGGCTTCCGCGCGCTCGATCTTACAGATCAGCAAGGGTTTGCCTGCGGAAAGATCCTCGCGGCGCTCGGAATTGATGTAATAAAGATTGAGCAGTCCGGAGGTGATCCGGCGCGCGCCATCCCTCCGTTTTACGGCGATACGACTGATGCGCAAAAAAGCCTCTACTGGGAGGCGTTCAATACGGACAAGCGCGGGATAACGCTGAATATAAGAAACGCTGAAGCACAGGAACTCTTCAAACGACTGGTCGAACGTGCCGATTTTGTGCTGGAATCTTTCAAACCGGGTACCATGGAGTCATTGGGTATCGGTTACGACATTCTGAGCGGCCTCAACCAGAGAATCATACTGGTGTCGATAACACCGTTCGGGCAGAAGGGCCCGTATAGCGGGTTCAAAGCAAGCGATCTCGTTATTTCCGCCATGGGAGGAATAATGGATAATACCGGCGATTCCGATCGTGCCCCTCTCAAGGAATCGCTGGAGGCCTGTTATTACCATGGAAATGTAGCTGCGGCCGTTGGAGCAGTCATAGCACACTATTTTCGGGAGACCACGGGACAGGGGCAACAGGTCGATGTTTCTCTCCATGAGGTCGCGGCGAGCCGCAATGCCATAAACTTCATACAGTGGGAATTCGACCGGCGTCTCACCAAGAGAAGTGGCGCGAGCACCCAATACGGCGGAATGAAGGTGCGAACCGTATGGCCCTGCAGGGACGGGTATGTGAGCTGGATGATAATTGCCGGAATCATGGGTGAAGCGAGCAATCTCGCCCTATCGCGATGGATGGATGACGATGGTTTACCCAATCCGCTTCACGAGGTGACGGATTGGAAAGCGGTCGATCTGCCTACGCTCGGCCGCGAGACAATCGACAGGTTCGAGTCCGCCATAGGCGCGTTCTTTCTGAAACATACGAAGAAGGAGTTGCGCGAAGAGGGTCTCAGAAGAAGGATAAATGCTGCAGTGCTCGACGGTCCCGATGATATCCTGGACAACATCCAGCTTCAGGCACGTCGGTATTTCACGGATGTGGAATATCCTGAATGGGGAAGGACGTTGCGTTATCCGGGATATTTCTTCCTGTGTAGCGAGACGGAGAATCTTATCAGGCGCAGTGCCCCCCACGTCGGTGAGCACAACCACGAAATCTATGTTGAGGAGATGGGACTCTCGGCAGCCGAGGTGACTGCACTTGTGGCATCGGGGACTATTTAAGAGAGATTGCGTGAGATCGGACATGGGAAAACAGGCGCTCTGCGGCATAAAGGTCTTTGATTTCGGATGGGCACTTGCGGGCAGTTTGACGGGCAAACTCCTCGGTGATCACGGGGCCACGGTCGTTAAAGTGGAATCCACGGTGCACATAGATTTTTCCAGGACAAATAGAAACGTTTCCATGTCCTCGCCCACGAACCCCGATGATAAACCATGGTTCACGTACTATAACACGTCAAAATACGGCATGGGTCTTAATTTGAAACATCCCCGTGTGCGGGAAGTCGTTACGAGGTTTTACCGCTGGGCTGATGTTGTGACGGAGAATTTTACCCCCGGCACCCTCACCAAGCTCGGGTTGGATTATGAATTCGCAAGAACGGTGAAGCCGGATATCGTTATGGCGAGCATAAGTGCATATGGACAGACGGGCCCTATGGCCCGTGAATTCGGTACTGATGGCATGGGAAGCAGCCAGTCGGGCCATCGGTTTATGACAGGGTGGCCTGACAGATCGCCGGTGATGCCTACCAATGTCCCATATGGAGACCTGGTCCTCCCGCTCTTTGCTGTAATGGCCATTGTCTCAGCACTGGATTACCGACGTCGTACCGGAAAAGGGCAATACATTGATACCAGCATGCTCGACGTGCTGACCCATAAAACCACCCCCGCAATCCTTGATCTCACGGCTAACGGTCATATTCAGGGCAGATCCGGCAATCGAGTCGGCAACGGTGTGCCACACGGGGCATACCCCTGTCTAGGGGAAGACCGTTGGTGTGTCATTTCTGTTTTTGCAGACGACGAATGGGAAAGTTTTTGCAAGGCTATCGGCGGGCCTCAATGGACCAAAGAGCGAAGGTTCGCTACGCAAAAGGCACGAAAAGAAAATGAAGACGCATTAGATGAGCTTGTTCAACAATGGACCAGCCAGCACAGTGCGGAAGAGGTAATGTATCTGCTACAGACGTACGGGGTAGCAGCAGGTGTCGTGCAGAACGCACAAGACTTGTTGGAGTCGGATCCTCAGATCAGAGAAAGGGGGTATTTCAGCCCGATGAAACACCCTGTCATCGGAACGTTCGGTCACCCCAACCCCCCTTTCAAGTTGCTTAAGTCCAGGGCCGAGATGCGTACATCCCCCTGTCTCGGTGAACACACGGCATATGTGTGCACGGAGCTCCTCGGCATGTCCGATGAGGAATTCTGTGCGCTGGAACAGGAAGGTGTTTTCAGGTGAAGGTGCACATAAACCACATGCGGCCTTTGACGGGATCATGCGAATATACAGGGCGAGGACTATGAAGACCAAATTCAAGCTTCCCGGTTCCAACGACATAGAGGAAATGGTGAAGAGTATTTCAATAAGACCGTTTCCCAGATTGATTAACTTCTGCGACATTATAAATCGATATATCGACATTGTATTCAAGGACAGAATTGACTGGCTCAAGACTATGGCCTTGATTGTTATGTTCAATCTGGGGAATGGAAGTATGCCCCCCAGGGACCTGGCGAGAAACCTGCTTCGATCGAATCAGAGCATAACCAAATTGACCGACGCTCTCGAGAAAGATGGCTCGATCGTGAGGGAACGTTCGAGTGAAGACCGCAGGGCAATCCATTTGAGAGTTACCACTAAGGGCTTAGCGTACCTGCAGGAAAGATTGAAAGACATCGATCTTGCAGATCAGATGTTAAGATCATGCCTTGACGAGAATGAAATACAAAGCTTTTTCGTGATGACAAGAAAGGTGAGAAGAGGCGCCATAAAAGAAGTAGGGAACAAAAAAGGCAAGAGCACGAAGCCCAATGGACAGATGAAGAATTCGGAAAACATCGCGGCTGCAAATAGGGCCGGGCGTTAAGGAGGTATCATGGAAGACAGAAGGACGACATTCATCGAATCGATAACGCTCTTCATCATGAGTTTCGGTGTCCTCTTCGAAGGTATCCGTCTCACAAGAATCGTCAGCAATGTCACCCAGGACATCATGGGTCCGGGTACCTATATCATTGCCCTGGGGGCACTGTTCATGCTCGGTACGCTTCTGCATAGCACACGACTGGTGAGCGCCCCGCCTCTCAAGGAAAGACCTGCGGAAGAATCGGACAACAAGGGGGCAGGCCTCACCGTACTGGCTATCGTGGCAACGCTCGCCTTCTACACCGTGTGTATCCAAATTCTTGGGTACCTCATCGCCACGCCCATCTTCTTTCTTTTGATATTTTGGGTGGTGAGAGTAGAGTCGTGGCGTAAGAACGTGACACTGACAGTTATTTTATCCGCGGCATACTATCTGGTTTTCGTTTACTACTGCAGCGTCATCTTCCCCAGGGGAATATTCTACAGATAACACGTTAAGAAGGGGTGAAAAACTATGGATCTTTTGAATGGCATGATTTACATCTTTCATCCGATGAATCTCTTCTATTGCTTTCTCGGTGGTGTTCTGGGTACCCTCGTCGGCGTTCTTCCCGGCCTGGGACCCGTGTCGGCCCTTTCAATTCTGCTCCCCATCAGCATGTACCTTGATCCCACCGGGGCAATCATTATGCTCGGAGGTATCTACTATGGTGCACAGTATGGCGGTTCCACGACAAGCATCCTCGTAAATGTTCCCGGTGAGGTTACGTCCATCGCCACTACCTTCGACGGATACGCGATGACCAAAAAAGGAAGAGCAGGAGAAG
>DATKMQ010000179.1 GCA_035541755.1 Syntrophorhabdaceae bacterium | reverse complement strand
TCCGCGAGCGTAGTTTCGCGAGCAGGCTCCATTTGGGATTCTCTCCTCTGGGTGTAAGCCATTCATATTGTGGTTGGGTGCTGTGTCGAAGGTGCTCCTGGCCACATTGATCGGTTTTTTGTTCCTCGGCATCGTAGAAAGTAAATTCGACGTAAGGCAGGATATTGCCGCCCTAACCTAGCAAATGACGGGCCTAAGCCTTTATCTCCCAGTGAGCGAGAGAGAGGCTCAGTTGGACTTCCCCCGTGGAGAGGCGGATCACGATCCCTTTAGGAACGTTTCCTGTTTGATTTGTCTCATATTTTGGTGTAGATTTAACCGAACCCATGGATATGAAAGATAATCACGGCTCGCAGCCGGTCAGGCAAACCTCTAAAGCCGCCGGGGCCAAGATACCTCTATCCGTATACATGATCACACTGAACAATGGTGCAACCATCGAACGGGCGCTCCAAAGCGTCGCCGCATGGGCGAACGAGGTGGTCGTGGTGGATTCTCACAGTACGGACGGGGCCATGGACGTGATTGAAAGATATACGGACAGGATCTTTCAATACGACACGACAAGTCAGAAAGACAAATATCAGTATGCCCAGGATCAGTGCAGGAACCGATGGGTCCTCTTTATTGACGCCGACGAGTGGCTCACCGGGGAATTCAAGGAAGAGGTGGAGAAGATCATCTCGTCGGGCGAATCACGGGACGGCTACATCGCTCACAGGAGAAACGTCTATCTGGGAAGGGAAATAAGATACGGCGGTTGGTATCCTGACCGGGAGATACGGTTGTACAGAAAAGATAAGGGAAGCTGGCAGGGGGGGATACACGCCAAGGTACACGTGAACGGGAGAACCGGGGTCATGAAGAACCGTTACATGCATACGCCCTATACTGACACGGCGCACCAGATACGAACCATCGACAGATACTCGGCAGCGTTTGCAGAAGACCTCTTTCAATCTCAGCGGCATTTCGACCTTTTCAGCATGCTCACGCGACCCATATTCAGATTTATCCGAGACTATATCTTCAAGAAGGGGTTCCTTGACGGGATACCGGGCTTGATTATCGCGGTATCCACAATGTACTATGTCTTTATGAAACAGGCGAAACTTTGGGAAATGGAGAAGAGACATGGAGGCAATGCAAGAATTCAGAAATAGAAACGTGCTCATTACCGGCGGTCTCGGTTTTATCGGAAGCAATCTTGCCATAGAGCTCGTAAAACTCGGAGCCAGAGTAACCATCGTGGACAATATGCTGCCACGACAGGGTGGTAATCTGTTTAATATCAGAGACATTGCCGACCGGGTGATGGTGAACGTCTCGGACGTGCGAAACGAGCTATCCATGAACCATCTCGTGAAAGGAATTGACTATGTTTTCCATCTGGCAGGACAGGTCAATCACGTGGACAGCATGCGAAATCCCCTTCAGGATCTCGATATCAACTGTCGGGGCACCCTGGTGCTGCTTGAAGCGCTCCGCCAGTTCAACAAAGACGCACGAATAATTTTCGCCGGAACCCGGGGAGAATATGGCAGCAGCGTCAAGCTCCCTGTAGATGAGAACCATCCTACTAACCCCAAGGGCATCTACGCCGTCACGAACTTAACCGCCGAAAAGATGATTCTTGTCTATGACGATATACACAAGATCAAAGGCGCCTGTCTGCGCATTACCAATACCTTTGGGCCGCGCCATCAGATGCAACACGACGAATACGGGGTTTTTAACTGGTTCATCAGAAAGGCAATGGACAACGATGAGATACCTGTATTTGGCGACGGAAGAATTCTCAGGGACTTCCTCTACGTGGAAGATCTCGTTGAATGTTTCCTTAAAGTGGCCCTGACGGGGGATGCCTATGGAGAAGTTCTTAATGTCGGTACAGGTGTGCCCGTCAGCTTTTATCAGCTGGCGCAAAAGATCGTTGAAATAGCCGGGAGTGGCACAGCGGCATTTACCGAGTTCACCCAGGAGAGAAAAGAGGTGGAGCCCGGCGACTATTATGCCGATATAGGCAAGGTAAAGAGGATCACGGGCTGGCAGCCTAAGACCTCGCTGGAACAAGGCATACGTAAGACCATCGAATACTACAAACTGTACAGAAAGGAATACTGGTAATCATGCCCGATCAGTATCCGCAGCCCCTGGCGAGAGATGGCGTGCACGAGAAGGTGCTCGCATACCTTGAGGACAAACCGCGAGGCAAGATACTCGATATACCCACGGGTTTCGGAGCGCTCGCCAAACGACTCATGGAAATGAATTTTGACGTCTCCTGCTGCGATATCGATACGGGTCAGTTCATGCTCAAAGACCTGAAGGTGAGCGTGGGAGATTTGAACGGGAGAATACCGTACGCGGATGATGAATTCGATTATGTCTGTTTTCTCGAAGCAATCGAACACACGGAAAACCCCTATAATGCGGTCCGAGAGGTTGCTCGGGTCCTGAAACCCGGCGGCATCCTCATCATGAGCACGCCCAACTATCTGAACATCGAAAGAAGGCTCAAGTTTCTCATGACGGGATTTTTTACGAAACCGGTTCCGCAGAACGTGTTTCGGAAGCGGTTTCATGGACAGGTATATGCCATGCACCTAAGTCCCATCGGATATACGCTCATTCGATTTATCCTGGAACATGCCGGGCTAAATCTTACCCGAATAACCTATGACAAGAAGAAACCCAAACAGATATTTCTCAAACCGCTTGTCTGGCTGATCCGTCTCTACGCGCACCTGTGGCCACGGCAAAAGCGAGACCAATACTGGCTTTCAGAAACCCAAAGCGACGTCGTGCTTGACGGTGGGAACACGTTGATCATCATTGCACAGAAATCGAGCGAGGAAACGTCATGAAAGTAAACATATTCAACCTGGAAAGAGACCATGCAGAGTTACAGGAAGAACTGCTCGTCAGATTCAAACACGTGTTGACTAAGGGCGATTTTATACTCGGGAAGGAAGTGACCGCCCTTGAGGAGGCCTTCGCAGAATATGTGGGAACCAGCCATGCCGTTGGGGTGGGAAGTGGCACTGACGCGTTGAGGGTGGGAGGACTGGCCCTCGATATCAAGGCGGGCGATAAATTCGTTACTGCGCCGAACAGCTACATCGCCTCCGCAATGGCACTCTCCATGCACGGACTCGTACCCCGCTTCTGCGACATAGAACTTGACACGCATAACATGGATCCGGAAAGACTGGGTGATCTTTTGAGAAAGGAAGAGGGTATAAAGCTGTGCATACCCGTCCATCTTTACGGACATCCCTGTATGCTTGACGAGATAATGGATGTGTGCAGAAAGCACGGTATCATGGTAATGGAAGACGCCTGCCAGGCACATGGCGCTCTGTATAAGGGCAAGAAGGTCGGCACCTATGGCGACGTCACCGCCTTCAGTTTTTATCCTACGAAGAATCTCGGAGCTTACGGGGACGGAGGCATCGTCACCACGGACTCCGAAAAGGTGTTCAAAAAAGCTACGATGCTCAGGAATTACGGACAGAGCGCCAAACACGTCCATGATATAGAAGGTTTCAATTCTCGCCTTGACGAACTGCAGGCAAGTTTGCTGCGCATCAAGCTGGATTATCTGGATGCCTGGAATGATCGGAGAAGATACAACGCATCGCTCTACAACGAAGGACTTCAGGGTTTGCCGATAATTCTACCCCAAGAGACCCCGTGGGCGCACCACGTATATCACTTATACGTCATACGGAGCAAAGAAAGGGACAGACTGAGAGCGTATCTCAACGATCGCGGGATATCCACGCTCATCCACTATCCTACACCTATCCACCTACAGAAGGTATATCAGTCGCTGGGATACGAAGCCGGCTCTTTCCCTAACGCGGAGTTAGCCGCGCAGGAAGTCGTCTCCCTGCCTATGTATCCGTCGCTTACTCAAGATGAGATCGCCTATGTCTCAGAGTGTGTGAGGAAGTTCTACGGCGCATGAAAATACTTCATCTCTTTAGCGACTGGAAATGGACAGGCCCTGCGGAGCCCGTGCTCTCCCTTTGCAAGGCGCTCGAGAATCTGGGGGTCGACGTGATCCTGGCCTATCGGAAAACGCCCATTGACTTCAACGAAAGAACCGTCGAAAAAGAGATCAGACAAAGAGGCGTAAAGTCTTTCGGAGGCCTCAGACTAAACCGATATTTCTCGCTGAAGGACTGGGTTTTCGATGCGCGTTTTCTCAGCCGGTATGTGGAAGAACAGGGAATAGACATTGTCCACGCAAACCTTTCCCACGATCATTGCATAGCTACCGCCTCTCTTTCTTTCAGCGGAAAAAGGCCTTTGATCATAAGGACCGACCATAAATGGAATGGCATGCCCGCCAACTGGTTCATGTCCTGGATACTTTCCCGAACGGACGGGATAGTGACATACAGTGAAAAGATCAGGAACCAGGATGTACAAACCTTCCGTTATCCCGCAGAAAGAACGTGCCTGCTACCGCCCGGAATAAAACCTTATGATGGACCGATCAAAGATATGCGTCATGAGTTCGGATTAAACGGGGACGAAAAGATCATAGGGGTTATCGGCCGTCTCAAGCCGGATCGAGGCTTTGACATCATTCTCAAGGCTTTCAAGATGGTTAAAGAGCGAGTCGACAATACGAGGCTTCTCATTATGGGCAGAAGCTCGCAGATTGAGGAGAGCGTAATGAAACCGCTTCGTAATTTAGGTCTCGAGCGTGACGTGATCCTCGCGGGCTATCGGATCGACGACTATTTCTCGGTCATTTCGCTTTTCGATGTCTTTGTGATGATGCGGGCGGGAAGCGATGGGAGCGCCCGGGCTTTAAGGGAAGTTATGAGCATGGGAATACCCGCGGTAGTCTCGGACGTTGGGATGCTCTCAGAGATGGTGGAGGATGGCGCTACCGGTTTAGTAGCTTCGTGGAATGAATTTGATCTCGCGGCAAAGATGGAGGCGCTCATTATCGATGACGCGAAACGAACCGCCTATGGGGCAAACGCGCGAGAGGCCGCGCGTGAGAAATGGGATTATCAGGTTCAGGCAAGGAAAATGAAGGATTTCTACGAGCATATCACACGACTGGGCAGGAAGGTGTGAGTACCTTCTTTGCCTTCCAACGAATGAACATGTCAGTTTCGTGTAGCTTAATTCACCGGTAATGTATCGCCAGCCAAATGGTCTTTTCAGCCTTGTCCGTCCAGAGTACCCGATGTTTTTTGTGCGCCGGTATATTGAGATAATCTCCGGACTTTAAGGTTACCGCTTCCTCGTCGCCATCAAAGAGAAGACCGGCGCTGCCCTTGAGTACAACAACCCACTCATTCTGGTCCTGATCATACCACGTTCCCTGAGGCGTAGAATGGCGATCCGAAACGATGCGTTCCAGCCTGAACGATTCCCCCTTGAGGAGCGTTTCAATTACTTCGTCCGGGACCGTATCGAGTATGTTGGCAAAGACGTTCTTTTTCGTGCCTTGCGTTTTCATAGTATCGATTTGCCCTTCTCTTCAATGATTTTGTCAAGGGTGTCTTTATAATCTTGAGCGTCGGGAGAAAGCTCTACGGCCCTGCGGGCCAGGTTCTCGGCTTCATCGAGCTTGATGCGCTTAACGTAGTAAAGCCAGGCAAGATTGTTATAGGCCCGCGGATCGCCTGTCTTCTGGATTGCCTTTTCGTAACATCTCTCCGCATCGGCTACCGAGCCTTTTTGAAAATAAATATTACCCATGTAGAGATACGCAACAGGCATTCTCTTCAATGCCGCCTCATATTCTTTCAATGCTTCATCATATTCTTTCTTGTTCTCGTAGGTCACGCCGAGGTTTATATGTTCTTCCGCTGTAAGCGGGTCGTGAAGAACGATGATCCTTGGCAAGCTGCACGATGCGCACAGCATCACAGCGATCAGGAAGACGGTTCTATAAGAAGAGACCAGTAACCTGTTCTTTCCCATATCTTAAGGAGCTCCTTATTAGGAATTATATCATTTTCCTTGCGTCCCGAATTCATGATGACGCTGTCATTAGTGTATCCCTTTGCCACCACAAAATGATCGAGCCTGTAGAGTGAGAAACCGTACTCTACGAAAAGAATGAGGGGCGTTCCGCTGTCTACACTCGTTCTGACGTCGGCGATGCTCCCCTGGAATTGTCTCGTTGTAAACCCTTTGTGCCGTGCGTAATTCTCGAGATCAATGCCCAACACGCCGCGCGCCGACGGGCTATAGATGGCGGCCACGATTTCTTCCACGGACAGTCTTTCGGAGCTGTCCCTCTTCATATACCAGTAATTCAAGACGCCCGCAAGGGCGGAAGGCCCGCACTGATAATCCTCTTGTTTGAAAAAGGGCACATTACCGATAAGATGTGTGCCTTCGGGAGGGGGCGCATACACCGTTGCTGCGCACCCGGAAAAGAACCAGGAAAGAGCGAGAATAGAGAAGGCGAGATATCTCTTCATCATAAAAAAATCTGGAGCGCGCACTATACGCGCTTCAGATTTTCAGGTTTACCTCTATTTCGTCAGCACTACCTTGTTGCCCGATGTAAGATTGATGATAATGATGACGAGCGCAACGATGACAAGCAACGCAATAATTACGCCCAGCGCGCCGTCTTTTCCGACTTTCAGATCGTCCATCTTCTGTGCAATGCTGTGAATCTGCTGATCGGTCATTTCTGAAAGCCTCGCGTTTATCTCTTCATAGGTAAAGCCGAGGTCTTGCAATCTCTGCCGGACTACCCTTGTCTCGAGGACAGCCTGGATTTTTGTCAGATCCTGTGTTCGGTCTACTACGGCAAGTTGTAACGTCTGAGACGGCGCAAATGCAGCTTCGACGCGCGGTGTGATACCGATGACGAACATTGCCATGACAAGATAACAAATAATAGCTCTTTTCATCATTCCCTCACCTCCCTTCGTAGAATTATTTTCACTTCCTCTGTACATTATATATCTATTATGAACTGTTTTGTAAACACTTTTTCGGAAATTCCTTTGATCCAAACAAGCGGATGTTATTGGTTCGAATCGCAATAAAGAGACGCCACAAAAATATTTGAAGCTTTCCCTGTAACATGGTATTCTGGAGACGCAGGGCGCGCGGTTGTTGCCCGTCATTCTTGAGCGAAACAATAGGAGGTTGATATGTCGGTCATATACGATGTCTTCGCAAGAGAGATACTAGATAGCAGAGGGAACCCGACAGTTGAAGTGGAAGTTACTCTGGAAAGCGGCGCTCTGGGACGCGCCATGGTTCCTTCCGGTGCATCCACCGGAGAAAGGGAGGCGCTCGAATTAAGGGACGGGGACCCCAAGAGATACAAAGGAAAAGGCGTGACCAAAGCAGTTGCCCATGTTAATGAAAAAATAGCGCCCGAAATAGAGGGACTCGATGCTCTCGACCAAGCCTATATCGATAACCTCCTCATAGAAATGGATGGGACCGAGAACAAGAGCAATCTCGGGGCCAATGCGATTCTCGGTGTATCCATGGCCTGCGCCCGTGCTGCTTCAGACTACCTTGCTCTTCCCCTCTATCAGTACATAGGGGGCATAAGGGGACGTGAATTGCCCGTGCCCATGATGAATGTGATCAACGGGGGGGCACACGCGCAGAACTCTCTCGACGTGCAGGAATTCATGATTGTTCCGGCAGGCGCGGCCAATTTCAAAGAGGCTCTGAGGATGGGCGCGGAAGTTTTTCACACGCTGAAAGGTATTCTCAAAGATAAGGGATACTCCACAGGCGTTGGTGATGAGGGCGGTTTTGCACCGCAGATCAAATCTACAAAAGAAGCCCTTGATACGTTAATTGTGGCCATAGAGAAGGCAGGGTACAAAGCCGGGAAAGATATCCTCTTGGCCCTGGATGTCGCGGCGAGCGAATTGTACAAGAAAGGCAAATACCACATCGACGGTAATGTCTGGGACAGTGGCAAGCTCATCGATTTCTACGATGGCCTTACAAAGAAATACCCTATCATCTCCATCGAAGACGGATTTGCTGAGAACGATTGGAAGGGATGGCAGGCATTTACCGAAAGATGCGGTTCAAGAATTCAGATTGTGGGTGACGACGTCTTTGTCACGAATCCGAACATCTTTATGGAAGGCATCAAGAAGGGTGTGGCCAATAGCATTTTGATAAAACTGAATCAGATCGGTAGTGTTACAGAAACCTTGACTACCATTGAAATGGCGAAAAGATCGGGCTACACCTGCGTAATCTCCCATCGTTCGGGAGAAACGGAAGACACGTTCATAGCGGATCTTGCTGTGGCCACGAACGTAGGCCAGATCAAAACGGGATCGGCATCGCGCAGCGAAAGAATAGCGAAATACAACCAGCTTTTGAGAGTAGAAGAGGAATTGGGCGATGTGGCACTGTTTGGCGGCAAAGAAGTCTTTTACAGCATTCGAAAAAAATAGGAGACGAATAAATAGGGCTCGACGGTACACAAGGTAGGAAGCAAGGACAAAAGGTGTGAATGAGGTTGTGATCATGGCGGGTTATGACATCATACATTTTGAAGCGCTCGGCGCCGAAGCGGAGCATCTGAAGGAAGAAACAATAAAGGCGCAGCAAAAAGGCGAACTCCCTGGTGAGTTCGCATATCTTTTAACGCCGATGAATGTTCAGGACTTCTTGAGAGCGAACCCAACCGTGGACCTACCCGACATCGTGACCACGAAGACGCACTCCATCCTACCCGAAGCCTACTTTTCCGGAAACAAAAAGAGCATCGTTACGCGAAGCGCAGGGTATGACCACTTTGAGCATCTGGCAGAAAGGGCAAATATCACTTCTCTGCGCGAATACTGTGTGAATGCCGTTGCGCAAACAGCCATGAAATTTGTTTACGCGACTGCCGGAGAAATGAACCACTACACAAAGAATACGGAAACCTTCGAAAGAAATAATGCGCGTGCTTTCATGGAACTCAGCAAACACAGGACCCTTACAGTCTTCGGCGTGGGTAAGATCGGCAAAGGGATCTATGAACTCGCTGAACTCAACGGGTTAACCGTCCAGGGCGTGGATATACGACAGGATTATTTGATCGATGCCTATCCTAGCCAGGTCCGTTTTGTTTCCAAGGAAGAAGCCCTCAGTTCAAGCGACATCATGGTGAATGCCATGAACCTCACCAGAAATGAGAAGAGCGCATTCTATAACGTAGGTTACTTCTCCAGAGAATATCTTTCCAGGGCAAAAGACGGGTTGATCTTCATTAACGTGACGCGGGGAGAGATTGCCCCGGAACAGGGTCTTGTGGAACTCTATCTATCTGGAAAGATCGGGGGCATAGGGCTCGATGTGTTCACGGAGGAAGCAGAGTTTGCCAGGCTTATGCTCCGTGATGAGACTCCCACGCAAAAAGACCATGTTGCGGCCAAAGTGATGGTGCGGAAAGCCCTGGAAAGAAGCGGAAACATCTACGTTCAGCCCCATCAAGGCTTCAATTCGGATATTGCGGCGGGCACGAAGGCGTTTGAGGCGATAAAGCATGTGATTGCCTGGTACAGAAACGGCGCAAAGTGCTTTGATGAGCAGCTCCCATACTATTAAAGGGGCTCGTCGCCCCCTCCGGCAGCAAAGCTCGCACCCGCGAGCGGGTATCATGCCCCGGCCTCCCTTCGGAGACCCGAGCTGCGAGAGGCAGGACTACGGGAACATTTGGTTTGCGACGGATTGGCTGCTTACGCGGCGAGCCGAGGCAAGCTCAATAACGATGGAACCATTGCAGGGAAGGAGATAAGGATGGAGTGCATACTGGAAAAGAATCTGACGACGTGCGCCTGCACTTACGAATCGTGTGTGAGACGGGGTAAATGCTGCGAATGTGTAACGTACCATAGGACCAAAGATCAACTACCCGGTTGCTACTTTACAAAACTGGGCGAGCGCACATATGACCGGTCTTTGGATGCCTTTATTAAAGACAGAAAATTGGGCCGATAAGCAACTCGTATCAAAATCGTGCGCCCTCCGGGGGAACTACCTTTCAAGGTCTCCCATTGCATCTTCAGCTCTTACACGAACGTCTCTGGACTTCTCACTCATAGCCACAATTGAGAGCTTTCGTAAGACATCATCCTTCTGTCCCTGCGTAAGACCTGCATATGATGCCGACAGCTTGTCGATCACGTTGAGTATGATGGACTGATCCTTGCAGTCGAGCATGAGTAGGAGGGTCGCCGTGTCATCCGGCATTCCATATTTTTCGATGTAACGCGTCACGTTTCTTAAGAAGCTGTCCGAACCGTAGGATTGATGGACCTTTTTGAACAGCTTATCGTGATCCACTGTGCCCTTCTTTCCCATAAAGAGCCTATCGAGGGCGTCGTGTACCCTGCCCGATTGCCATCGGTCCCTTTCGGCAAGCCTCGCGCCTTCTTTTTTTTCCTTGTTTTCCTGTCGCCCGTAGAACTTGCTTTTGTCTCTGTTTCTATCGAGCTCACGCCAGTTTGGCCTATCGTCGTCGTAGTCGCTCACAACACCTTCCTAACAGTATGATGGACCAGCATGCATTAGAGGCTCACCGCCTTGAGCCTCTAAACGTTTCTTCCAGGCCCATCCTCCACACACCGTCTTGCTTATACATCTTTAATATAGCCGGCCGCTCCGCTTTTCTATATCGAACAATGATTTCAGCTCTCTCCTGTTCGACCTTTCCTGTGTCCCAGCTGCTGTGCTCGAGCACGGTATCAGGATCAAAATATGCGAGATATTGGTCCCAGTAAGATTTGCATAACGGACCGCCCGTGGCAAAATCTCTGTTGATCTCTTCCTTTGTGCGAACCACACCCGCTTTGTTAAGCTCCTTGCGAACATCCTCTATGATGGTATTTTTGGACTTTTGGGAAAGAAGGGGCCATATACCGGGGTAGTCCCTTTGCTTCATGGTTTTAAAAAGGGATTCCGCAGAAGTGAGGATCTTATCAATCTCGACTCCATTGCCATGGGCGCTGATGTGTGAAACGATGTGAAACAGAAGCAGAAAAGCAGTAGCATAAACCGCAATAAGCAGGGTTTTCTTCATGCGAAAACTGAGGTCGGGAAACCCCGGCCTTATATGCTCACCTCACGCTAATGAGTGGCCGTTGTGCTGGAGCCTCCTCCACCACTCGAAGCTGCCGCTATGCCCGCCGCTATGGCTGCGGCGCCTATTACGCCCGCCGCTATGGTGCCAGCACCGATGCCAGCTGCCGCCCCGGTCCCCGCAGCTGCTCCAGCTGCTCCAGCTGCTCCTTCACCTGCTGCTCCCGCACCTGCCGCCGGTGCAGCTCCTCCGGCTGCCCCCTGGGCCTGAGCATATGAGATAGAGGGGGCAACAATGAAACCTATGAAGAAGAGCAGGCATACGAAAATCGAAACGAATATCTTATCCCGTTTCATAATTACCTCCTTTTGAGGAATCTTCATCTATGAGCTTATCAGCCCTGTTTTCTCTCCATCATTTATATAGCAGCCCCTTGTCCCTGTCAAGGTATATCTTCAGATTTCGTCCGATGAAATCGAAAACAGTATTAAAATGGTCTATATCCTGGGCCACATCCCTGGTCCAGGGCGAAATCGAATAGTTGTAAACCGTGCGAGAATCCGCCCCCTTAAAGATCATGAGCGGGATTGTGATGCCGATGCCCTTATCGTGATATCCACGGTTAAAGGGGTCGCGGAAGCCGGATGTGTCGGTGGCGCTGTACCACGCGTAAAGCACCACGCCGTTGATAAATTTTGATACGGTGAACTTTGCCCCTACGTCACCGCCCAGAAACCTTCCCGTCTTCACGTCGAGAAAAGCATCAACCTCAGGGACGTTCAATCGGGTAGTGAAAAATAACGTTTCATACGTCTTGCCATCGATGCCGTCTTTGAGTTTGAAAACATTGTCAATCTCTCTTTTTTTCACAACACTGCCGCTTACGCCGATCATCAGTCTTCCATCGCCTATGGGTTTTGCCACCTCTGCGTCGAGACCCGCGTACTCGGTTTCCAGGTATCCGCCGGAGAAGCGCCCGTACGTCTGGCGATCCATCTTGTAGATCTGATCGAACATCAACCTTGCCATGGCGAGCTTCTTTTCTTTATACAATGGAAGATCGGACCGTATGGCATCGTCCAGGGACTGATTCACCGTAGAAATATTGTTCAGCGGGTATCCTTCGAGGCTCGCGACAAAGGTCATACCGTTCCACGGATAGTAGCTCAAGAATCCCTCGGCACCGAGCCTGTACTTGAAAAATCCCGACGGATCGTTCAACAAGGTCTGAAATGCAGGTCGTACGCCGTACCCGAAGATCTTAGAGTGTTGAACCACGGTCTGGGGCCATTCTCGTATGGTCGTGTCCACACCGGAGAGAAAGAGAAATTCGCCGGGGGCGAGTCTGTCCGCGTACCATTCACCGATATCGTATCGCGTCGTTGTGAACTCGAGGACGGGTATGCCGTTTTCTGTAAGGGCTATGTGAATGGTCTGAAAATAAGAGGGCACGATCTCAGCAACAAGGCTGGCGATTACGGCAAGGGCCTTTGTGCTGTAATAGTACCTGTCATTTTTCGCCCCTATCCATAAATCGTTTTTATCTATGAGCACGCCGATATCTCTGAAACCGGATGCGTACAGTGCGTTTACGAGCCTTCTGGAAAGCGGGTTTTGCAGGTCTTGGCTTTTCTCCACGTATGGCCGGTTATATATGGGCACAAGGGGCTCACCTATGTCGAACGCGACGGAAAGATTAATACCCAGTTGGTTTCCTCTCTGGTAGGTCGTGTCAATCTCGGTCCACGAAAATGGCTTCCACCGAAAGCCAAAATTGAACCTGGACGGAGGCTCGCTGGTGAAATACCGGGCCTCAGCCGGATCGCTCGTCTGCAACTCATACCTGATGGGGCTATATTCGGCCATCAAGGCATACTTTTCGGACAGGGCGATTTGAACGCCTCCGAAGAACTGTCCGTCTCTCAACCAGCTTTTGGGATCGGTAAGCATTTCGGCCTTGAAGGTCTCTCCCGATGCGGGTAGCGGTCTCTTCCCAAACCGTCCGTTTGCGAATCCGATGGTAAAATCAAAAGGATAGATCTGTTTGGTTGCGATGAGTGACTGCGATGGATACAGCCTCGTCCCTTGCGGATCCATAATATCGAGGGCGATAGCCGGCGCCCATTTGTCCTCGTGTATGATCTGGAACCTGGCGCCGAAGGATTTGTCCTTTTCATTGCCGTAACCGCTGAATCTCGGGTCCGCAGCGCTCGCGGGCACGCCGAGTATTTCCGTTATCTTTCCGGAGAGCTCGATACCCCTCACGGGACTGAAGGCCACGTAGTAATATCTGTAAGGATCTATCTCACTCACACCGACCCTGTACCGGTTCTCCTTCATGACCCTTGCGGTGGGCACCTCCATGATGCCCGTAAAACCGCCATTTGAGGGATACGTAAACGGTTCATCTCCCGCGATAGCAGGAGAGTAAGAAATGCATATCCAGAATAGGAAGATGAACAACGAAACGAACGGAAAAGACACGATGGAATTGGGTTTAGTATTTTGTACCAGCACTATGGCCTGTATGTGCATGAAGCCATGAATCCTTCGTAAACTTTAACGGCGAGCGTAATCATCGAGACCTGCGTCCGTTATCTTTCCGTTGAACCCTGCTAATAGAGGGCCTTAAATATTCCCGCCGTGAGGGCAACGTTTGCGAGGATCTGCGTAATGTCTTTCACATCTCTCAGCCATGCCACGTGCTCTATCTTTTCCGGCACTACGATCGTGTCGCCCGGCTCGATCTCCTTAACGCCCTGTCCGAATGCGGTCAATTCCCATCGGGACTGAAACGGGTTCCATGAAACGACGCTCCTCGTTTTCATGGCGGAGCCGTCAATTTTCAAGATATAAACGTTGCCCTGATCGGCAAACCGCGAGTAACCGCCCGACAGATCTACATAGTTCTTGTAGCCGAGGTTTTCCGAGTAGACGAAGCTGCCTTGAAACATGACCGCACCGGTTACATTCACCACGTTGTTGATCATCGGTATAAAGAGGCTATCACCGTCTTCCAACTCGATATCGTACTCGCTTCCTTTCAACAACCTGAGGTGGGCGAGCCTGATCGTCAATCGCCCCGTTGCCTTGAGGCCCCTAAGCGACGCGATGAACTTCTGTTTCTGGTCAAATTCTTCTTTTCGTGCTGCCACCTCCTCCTGGGATGTGGCCGTTGAAACCTGACTTATACTGGAGGAAAATATCTCCCTTTCAAGCCGGGAAACCATTTCGTCGAGGTTTTTTTGTTGAAGATCTTTCACCCGTTCCCGGGTGAACACGGCGCCCCGCAGGTACGCCCTGTCCGTGTATCCTCCAGTTCTCTCGATGATGGAAGAAAGCTTTTCACCTTTCTTGAGCACGTAGACCCCGGGCAACTTCACTTCTCCCTGGACATTGATTTTGCCGCTCGCCTGCCACTCCGGTACTGCGTGTATCATAAGGTAATCATTTGCTTCCAGCTTCATGTTATTCGTCGCATCGTTTTCCATGGCCTTCTTTAAATCGATACTAAACCGCTCCGTCATGGGCCCTGTCTCAGTGACCCTTACACGGGTCAGTTCGGCCTGATTGGAGGCATAGTACAGGAGCCCGCCGGAAAGTGATATGATATCCTTTATCGTGGTCAAGCCGGGGGTGATCCCGAAATCGCCGGCGTGGGCCACGGCTCCGGAGAGCGACACGACCTTCTGCACGTCTTTGACGGAGAAGAGCTTGACGAGATCTCCATCCTGGAGCGCGAAGTTCTTGTCCAAATCCTTTCCCATGTCGATGAGGTCACTTTCGAAGATTGTTCTATATGCGTGATTATCGATTCTCTGAACCTGAACTCGACCCTTAAAGGCGGTGGCGGCCAGTCCTCCGGCCATTTTCAGAAGATCGGCAATTCTCAATTCTTCCTTAAACTCGTAGATTGCGGGGTTCTTTACGTTACCCACGATGGCGACGAGGCTCATGACCGGTGGTACGAATATAACATCTTCAGGCATGAGTCGCAGGTCCTTGCTTTTGTCACCCTTAAGCAGAAAATCGTACATATCGAAATGGACCACGGTTTTCCCATTTCTGTTTACCTGGATATCTCTCATGGTGCCATTCTTGCTGGGACCGCCTGCTTCAAAGAGGGCGTTGACAAGGCTCGATAGGGAAGAAATCGTGTAGGCCCCAGGTCTTTGCGCGTTCCCAACAACATAAACCTGGATGGTGCGAAGGGCCCCCATACCCACATTCATTTCGAAGTTGGTAAAGTATTTGGAAAGCTGTTTGTATAATGCTTCCTTAAGTTCTTTGAACGTGAGCCCGGACACTCCCAATATGCCGGCCTTAGGGAGCGCAATATGGCCGTCCTTGTCTACAACCATATTCCATTGCCCCTCGATGTTCCCCCATATGGTAACTCTAATTTCGTCACCCGGGCCGATAACGTACTCAGGACCTACCGGTACCCTGTCTCCCGACACAAATGCCGCCGGTTCTCTGAAGAGTTCATAACCAAATTGTTTTACCGTAGTCGAAATATCGAAACTGGTCGTGATGCCAAAAATACGAAAAGCTGCGGCTAACGCATCTGGTGTTCCTATCATGTACCCGGCATCCATGTCGACGAAAGTTTCATGAGCCCCCTCGGATCTTCCTACGGACCTCACTATCTTCACGGCAACGGCAACCTGGCCCACGTATGAAAGTTTTGAAGAATATGAGAAGGTGATTCCTTCGAATTTTTTTATGGTGGTGAATTGTTGATCGGTGATTTCAAGAGGCTGGTCCGAGATGAGCCTTTCAAAAATAGAGCTTTTCTTCTCACCGGTCTTGCGAGGTGGCTGTGCCTCGCGGTTTTGCCCAGGTTGGATCGGTAATGGCATTTGCGCCGCCTGCGGCGGGGTCTCGCGAATCTGTAGATTCACCTGGGGAGAGGTGGCAGGCGTCTGTCTGGTTGGCTCAAAGGGATCGATCTGCGGCGTTTGAGCACACGCGATCGTTTCAACGAATATGATAATCAGAATGGTAAGAAAAGTCTTTAATGCGCTCATGCCAGATACCTCACTTTTTGTTTCCAGATGACCTCCTTCTTTTGATCCTTCCTGCATATGGTCCATACCACGTTCTATCGAAGCGAAAGTGTTGTCTCAAGGAGCCTATTCTTTCCCGGTTCTCCGGATCGGAGGAAGATCTTTCCCAATACTCCACGAAAAAAGCGATGAATATGGAACAAAAGAACCCAACGACGCCGGCCACGATAACCATCTGCGTTCTCTGTGGTTTTACTCTTCTTTCCGGCGGTTCTGCCCTGTCAACGACCTGAATGATCGCGGCGTCTTTTGCTTCATCGAGCTTTGCTGCTTCGTATTGTTTGAGGAGGAGTTCATAGAGTGTTTCATTGAACTTGAGATCGCGTAGCTTTCGCATGTATTCCGTCCCGACTTCGGGCATTCTCGCCGTTGGCATGAGGGGATCATAACCTGTTCCGCTTTTCGATTCGAGCTTGGTAAGTTCCGTGCGCATCCCCCGTATCGCCTCTTCAGTTCTTTTCACATCGGGGTTTTGTTCTGTGGAATAGGTGCGCATTACGGAGAGCTCTACTTCCTGAGCAGCGATGTGGGCGCGTAGCTGCGCTATACCTTCAATAAGCGTTTTGGCCTGCTCGTCGATTTTCAAAGCGCCTGTTTTTTCCTGAAATCCTTTCATATCTTCTTCGGAGCGTGCCAAAGCCCTCTTTTCATCCTCAAGTTGCTCCTGAAAGAAGAGTCTCCTTTGACCGGCTTCCGTTACCGCGAGCCCTTTGTTGAGACCCTTTAGTTCCTCAATGAGAGCGTTGGTCATCTCTGCCGATTCTTTCGGGTCTTTATCCTCCATACCCACGGTGATAATGCCGCTTCTTTTATCGTCCTGGATCTTCAATTTGTCGAGCAGAAACTTCCGGGCATCGCCTTTCGTAGCGATTCTCCTCGTCTTCAGGAGATTGAACCGTTCTGTGATCCGATCAAGCACTGTGTTGCTCTTAAGAAGAGCGACGAAGAGATCATTGGATGTTTTTATAGCGGATGCCCCTGCGATCACACCTCCCGCTGCTCCCAGTTGATTGAGCAATTGTGTGGCCATGCTTGAGCTTGGCTGCTGGGGCGGAAGTATTTTGGTCTCTGCTCGATAGGTAGGCGAAACCACAAGGCTGTAAACGCCGACGACAAACATGAGTCCAACGGTGATGAGGATGATAAGCTCTTTTCTCTTCGCGAGGACGATAATATAATCAAGCAGATTGATCTCGGGGTCGTCTGCCTCCTGCCGCACGCCTGTCTGTGAACTTTCACTATCATTCGCCAAGAAATAAAACCCCCTTTACTATTTCCTAATTATTCTTTTCCGGCGGGTGAAAGTCAAGTCTTTTCTATTTACTGGGGCTTGCGTCGCCCCCTCCACCAGCAAAGCTGTCGGAGCCTCCCCCTCGCGCTCAAGAATGAGCTAAGGGATTATTTGAAACTGCATAACGTCGCCCCCTCCACCAGCAAAGCTGTCGGAGCCTCCCCCTCGCGCTCAAGAATGAGCTAAGGGCATGGCAAAATAAGGCTCCATGCCTGTCTCGGCCCATGCTCTTTTTGCCCTTGACAGAATACAATCCCTGTGTTGTTATCTTACAGAAAATGTTCCGTAAGGAGGGCGTATGTTCATCTGGCTCTTCCACAGGCTGAGCGGTGTGTCACTCGTTATTCTCTTCGGTGTTAAAATACTCACAAGCTTTTTCCTGTACGCAAAAGACCAAAAGCCTGAATGGGCGCTAAGCCTTCACAGACAACCCGTTATTGATGTGCTCATCCTGATCCTTTTCACCTTTCACAGCATATATGGCATACGGACCATTATCTTGGATTTCGGCTATAAGAAGGAAAAGAGGCTCTTCTGGTTGTCGAGCGGCGCGGCATCGGCCATTTCGGTTTTTCTGCTCTATGTGTACGCCGTCATGTCATAACCATGCTTGAGCACGATGTTCTTATAGTTGGAGGAGGTCTTGCCGGGCTTAGAGCTGCGGTCGGTCTCTCCGAGAAATACGATACGGCGGTTCTGTCAAAGGTCCATCCGGTGCGTTCTCATTCGATCGCTGCGCAGGGAGGGATCAATGCGGCTCTGGCGAATAATCCCGATGGCAAGGATGACACCTGGGAAAAGCATGCGTTTGATACGATAAAGGGAAGCGACTATCTCGCCGACCAGCATGCCGTGGAGATCATGTGCAGAGAGGCGCCGCAAGTTGTCTACGAAATGGAACACTGGGGGTGCCCCTTCAGCCGGTTTCCGGACGGCTCCATCGCGCAGCGGCCCTTCGGTGGAGCCGGGTTCCCGCGCACGTGTTATTCCGCCGACCTCACCGGTCATGTGCTTCTCAACACACTCTACGAAAAAGTGGTGTCCAAGGGCATCAGAGTGTATGAGGAATGGCACGCGACCTCGCTGGTGACAGAGGATGGAGTCTGCCATGGCGTTATTGCATACGATCTTATGAACGGCGAGATAATCCCCATCCGGGCTAGGGCGACGCTTTTCGCAACGGGTGGATATGGGCGGGTCTATTTTTACTCCACGAATGCCCTCATCAATACGGGGAGCGGCATCGGCATAGCCTACGCAGCGCGAGTGCCTTTGAAAGATATGGAATTTGTCCAGTTCCATCCCACAGGTCTTATCGGAACTAATATTCTTATCAGTGAAGCGTGTCGCGGGGAAGGGGGCTTTCTTTTGAACAACAGGGGTGAACGGTTCATGGCGCAATACGCCCCCAAGGCCATGGAACTGGCTCCCCGGGACATTGTCTCGCGGAGCATCCAAACCGAGATAGAAGAGGGAAGATGTTTCGAACATCCGTTAGGCAGATACATCAAACTAGATTTGAGGCATCTCGGCAAGGAAAGGATACAAAACAGGTTGCCCGGTATCAGGAAAATCTGTATTGATTTCATCGGTATCGATCCCGTCTACGAGCCTATTCCGATCATGCCCTGCCAGCACTACTCCATGGGAGGCATTTCTACCAATGAACGGTGTGAAACGAATACAAAAGGGTTCTACGCCGCGGGTGAATGCGCTTGCGTGAGTGTCCATGGGGCTAACAGGCTGGGAGGCAACTCCCTTCTTGAAACAGTGGTCTTCGGGAAATTGGCTGCAGCCGCCATCGATAGGTACCTTACGAATGATGGGGTAAGATCCTGTGAGAAGCTCCTCGAGTCAGCGAAAGATACGATGGAAAGAGCAATCAAGAATCTATCGAATGGCGGAGACGAGAGGCCTTCCGTTCTACAGACCGAGCTTTCCCGGACAATGAGCGAAAATGTGGGTATCTTCAGAACAAAAGACGAGATGAAAAGGGCACTTGAGGATATTTCAACTATTAAAGAACGGTACAAGAGAATACGCCTGTCTTCGGCGGACCGTCACATGAATTATGAGCTGGTAGGCGCCATTGAGCTCAGCCATATGCTGGACGTTGCCCACGCCATCGTTCTCGGGGCCATCTTGCGGGAAGAAAGCCGGGGCGCTCACTATAGGAGGGACTTTAACAAGCGCAACGATACGGAGTGGCTTAAACATAGCATTGCACAAATCGGAACCGAAGGGGAGCCGGTAATTACGTCCCAAGATGTGAGGATTACGCGATACGAACCCCAAGAGAGGACATATTGATCACCGGGAATGCATATACGTTCAAGATTCTCCGCTACGACGCCAAAGAGCCAGAAGTGGCGCCGATCTTTCATTCGTACGAGATCGGCGCGGAGTCCGGTCTTACGGTGCTCGCCGTACTTTTGAAAATCAGGGAGCAACTGGATGGGACTCTTTCGTTTCGCTCATCCTGCCGCTCAGCGGTGTGCGGTTCGTGTGCCATGGTCATTAACGGAAGGATCGATCTTGCCTGCAGAACACAGGCGGCTTCATTTGAATCGAACACGATCATCCTTGAGCCCCTTCCGAACATGGATGTTGTCAAAGACCTGGTGGTTGACATGAAGCCCTTCTGGAGCATGTACGAGAAAGTGCATCCGTATTTGATCAGAAGCAGTCCTCACCCGGACAAAGAGATCAATCAAAGCGAAAAGGAGCGAGCCCGCATCGATCAGTTTGTCAACTGTATTCTCTGCGCGTCTTGTTTCGGAGCATGCCCTGTCATTACGAGGGATCCCGAGTACGTGGGCCCTGCAGCATTTGCCAAACTCGAAAGGTTTATCCTTGATTCTCGCGACGAACGCCCCACGGGTTTTCTTGAAACGTTCAACAACGAAAAGGGGCTGTGGGGATGCGATACGATCCTTCGCTGTATCGACGCCTGCCCCAAGGATGTGCGACCCACCGATTCGATTGTGGGCTTGCGCAAAACCCTCATCAGAGAAAAAGCTAAAAACGTGTTCCGAAAGGGCAAAGTATGAAAATCCCTTATTCTCTTGTGACGAGACGGACCTTTCTTAATACGCTCTTTGGAGGATGGCTTCTCGCCTTCAGCGCAGGGAGCATTTATCCTCTGTTGAAATTTGCCTTTCCGACGCTCTCCAAAGAACCCGATTTTGTGGTGCTCGCGGCGCGGGATTTTCTTTCCATACCGCCCAACTCGATTAGGCCCTTTGCCTGGGGAGGGAAAGTCGGTCTCTTTCTCAAAAAGACAGATGGCGAGGTTTCCGCCCTGAAAGGGGTATGTACGCATATGGAGTGCAATATCACGTATCGAGCGGAGGAAAAGAAATTTTACTGTGCCTGTCATAAAGGATGGTTTGATGATAATGGGAAAAACATACAGGGCCCGCCGCCGAGACCGCTTGAGTTCTTCGACGTAACCGTGTCAGGCGAAAAAATGATTATCGCAAGAAAAGGGGTCAAAGTTGATACGGCAAGAGCTTAGAAACTGGTTCGAAGAACGATATAACGTTGAAGACTTCAGGCGTTTTGCGAGATCAAAACGTGTGCCATCGCACTCGTATGAGATCTGGTATTTTACGGGAGGTGCGACGCTCTTTCTCTTCATCATTCAATTTATCACCGGGGCCGTTCTTGCCCTTTACTACATCCCGCACGCAGAATTTGCCCATAAAAGCATCATCGAGATAGTAACGAAACTTCATATGGGGTGGTTCTTTCGATCGCTTCATCACTGGGGCGCGCAGTTTGCAATCGCACTCGTCCTTGTTCATATGTTCGGCACACTGATGCTCAAATCTTACAGAAAACCCAGGGAGTTGCTCTGGCTGTCCGGCTGCATACTGCTCGGCATTTCGATTTTTTTCGGATTGAGTGGCTACTTTCTCCTCTGGGATGAACGGGCTTTCGCTGCGGTGAGGGTGGCTACGGGCGGAGCGGGCAATTTTCCGATTGTTGGAGGTTTCATCAGGAATTTCTTGCGAGGCGGTATCGATGTGACCGGGGAGACACTCACGAGATTCTACGCATTTCACGTATCGATTCTGCCCCTCGCGGTGATACTTGTTGTTGTAGCGCACCTCTTTCTCGTTCAATATCACGGCATGAGTGTACCAATGTCGCAGGAAAGTAAGCGAGGCCAAGACACTTTCTTCTTCCCCAACATTTTATACAAGGACCTGATCATATGGCTCGTTTTGCTTGGCCTTGTAGTTACATGTGCCGCCCTTGCTCCTCCTGAGATAGGAAGACAGGCAGATCCTCTGGCCCCTGCCCCGGAAAATATAAAGCCCGAGTGGTACTTTCTCTCTCTCTTTCAGACCCTCAAGCTATTCCCGGGTGTCATCCTGGGACTTAACGGAGAAACAATTGCGATCATCATCGTGACGGTCGCCGTTCTTTTCCTGTTTCTTTTTCCCTTTTTCGACAGGAAGTCTCTGCGTCAAGAAAGAAGCCCTGTGTTTACGTGGATCGGATTCATCTACATTATATACTTCATCGTGATGACCGTGATCGGTTATTTCAGTTAGGGGTGTTAATGATCGCAAAACTGATCCTCGGTTGTTTTGGCATGGTCTCTGGGATCGCCAGTGACATTGCGGGAGGGCAAGCCTTGGAGGTCTTTCCGTCATCTCCGTACGACCGGTATATCGTATACGAGACGCTCGTTCTTTTCTGGATCGGGATAATCGGTCTCATAGCTATTATCAGGATGAAACTGAAAGAAATAGAGAGAGGGCAGAACATGGGTCTTAGTTCCAACGGATGGGATCGGGGAATTAAGGTCGGCATGCCTAAACCATATGATATCGGCAAGAGGGATATGACCTCGTTCATAGAGGAGGGATTGAGCCCTGTCAAGAAGCAGAGGTAACATCAAATGCTTCTGGTGTCTCAGTCCGAAAGAGCGGATAGTGTCTTCAGGACACCACCAAAGAGCGGCCCTCCTTGACTAATACCTGTTAACATTCTATTATTATCTTAATTCGGCCTATGCATTCATTTATTAGGAGAAATACACTCCTTTCCACCGCGGGGCTCAACAATATCCTTCTGATGCCGCAAGAAGAGAGCGCATACCTATCGCTTGAGCAAGTGTTGGCGAAGTTTCAGGACATAAAGCAATTCGCGAGCGAAATCCATACAGAGATACATCTCATCAAGCCTGTGCTTAAGCTTCTCGGATATGCATATGAATCCAAACCGAAATTCTTTGAAGAACAGATTAAAGGTCCTGACGCCGCCCTATTTGCCAGTGATGAAGACTATGTGAGAAGTTCATCATTGTGGGGTACCGAAGAGTATTATGCTCATGCGCGGGGGCTACTCGTGCTCAAGAGATACGGAAGAAATCTCGAAGAGGGCATAAGCGGATTCTATCTTGAATTCGAGAACAGAATTCCCATGTTTCAGACTGCCTATCTTTTGAAAAAAACGAGAGTACCCTGGGGAATCCTCACCAACGGACAGCATTGGATGCTCATCAGAAGACCGGTTGCTCATGAAGCGACGCTCATTGACCTGGACCTGGAAAAGGCGCTTTTCGAAAACGGCAAAGAAGCCCTCCATCTCTTTTTTCATATCTTCTCACTGCGCGGTCTTTTAAAGACATTACCGGAAATTCTTGAGCAAGAGCGTACCGATCTCATTGCCCTTCTAAAAGAGAAAAGAACGTTTGCTCGAAATGCTGTGCAAGGTCTGAAGAAGAAACTCGATGTCTACCCGAGAATCGTGAACGTATGCCAGGAAATCTTTTCCGATAAAGAATTTCCCGCTACAGAAACATACCTGCAAGACAACGGCCTGAAATTCGAAAAACAACTCCATGTTCATCGTGACAACATCAGTGATTATAACATATCGGACATTACGGCATATCTCTTTAATAAGAAGAACCACCAGACAAGTATTGACTTTGAGGAAGTCTTCCTTCAAAAAGGCGCTGCAAAGCTCACAAAAGAGCAGTTACTCTCCTTGAAGATTCTCGACATGACGCCGAATTTCGGAACCCTTGCCGCGAAACTTATCGAGGGCATTGCCTATCTGTCATTTATCCTTCCTTATAAAGAACGCAATACCTTTGTCACGGAATGGGAGAACGAAACATCGCTCACGCGATACATTGTGGATCGTCTCCTATTCGGCATCGAAAAATCACATCCCACCTTCGATATATTGCACCATATGATGAAGAGCCGCTTTAGAACAAGGGCAAGTAACTACAAGCTCGGAAATCCTCTCATCGGCATGTCGCTCAGTGAGATTCCGTCGCATTTCGACGCCAGAAACCAGTTGGGGCTTTTCGGCAGAAATCCCGAAGACCTTCTCAAAGAATTCCGAGGAATATTCAGGCGGTATTTTTCCCTGTCGGAAAGGATAAAGGAAGACGTTCAACTCCGGGAGGAGCTTGAAGTCACATTGAAACGTTACTCGAAACGGATCCACGATGTGATGGATGTTATTACCACGACGTACTTCAGCAAGGCTGTAGACCACAAGAAGATTCAGGATATGCTCTCCAACATGGATAGTGATGAGACGGTTTGGAAGAACTTTGAATCGCAGAACTGGTTTGTCGAATCAAAAGATATTGCAAAGAGGAACGGTTTTTTTCATCTCGAAATTGAATTTCCCTTTCTACTCAATGACGCCTTTGATTTCATTTTCATGCAGCCGGCCTTGCAACACATTTGGGAAGATACCCTTCCGTTGATAGAGATAACAAAGGCGTATATCAAGCGCGGCATGCCTTATCTGAAGTCAGAAGGGACTATGGTCCTCGTCATGGACGATTACCCTGAAGAGGTTCTTATTCGGGAACTGTCCCAATCAAAAAGATATGAAATGGAAGTGAGAAAAGGGTTCATCCTTTTGCACAAGAAACAAATCGGACATCTATAAAATAACGCTTTTCAATATTCTATATGACCTGAACTCGACATCGAGATGGAATGACATAAAACCTTCCATGATGTCTCTCGCCTCACGCTCGATGGTAATGTCGGCCAGGGGCTCCTCTCTATTTTTCAACGACATGAGTCCTGGGATAACACCCTCCCCGCAGAGCATATGAGGAATCGATCGAGCGCAGCTTTTGCACAGAACACCTCCCCGTTCCTTTGAGAAGTGCACCTTGATTTCATCTGGAATGAGACTACCGCAATATACGCAGGAATCAAAATTAGGCATATACCCTAGAATATCAAGCATCAAGAACTGATAATAGATGATATCGGAATAGAGGAAATCATGACGCTTCACCGCGAAGATTAAGTCCTTGAGTGCAAAGAAGAGTGATTCATAGACCTGTCGCTCCTTGGTGAGCCGGTCAACAAATTCGGAGAAAAAACTTGCGATGCAAGCTTTCTTGAGGCTTGTTTCAATGCCATGATTTGTCTCCATAATATCGGCATTCTCTAACCGCGCCATGCCTTTGCCATACTTTTCGAAATATTCTATTGCAATATGATTAAAGGGTTCAAGCGTATTCATAAACCTCTTTTGGCTTTTGCTTGCCCCTTTTGCGATAGCAGCCACCTTACCGGAAGCGCGTGTAAAAAGTCGGACGATCTTATCTGATTCGCCATACGCCCTCTTAGAGAGAACGATGGCTTCATCTTTATAGAGCGACATCTTTCAACCCTCTCCCCGCACTGTTCATCTGCATGATTGGTTCATTATAAACAATTTCATGTTGGATTCCTATATCTTCCCGCCTTTGGATCTCGGCCTTAATCACTTTGCACCGAAACCACGTAACTGAAAGAACTCCATGATGAATTTTGCCACACCCTTGATGTCAAGCATAAAGAAGTGAGCAACCTTTGCGTCGATCTTTTCATCGGCAATGACAGCCACAATTTTGTCATCGTGCGGATAAAGAGGGGCGGACCCTGTCGCTCGCCGAAAAACTTCTATCTTGGGGGTACTTTCCTGCTTATATCCTTCGGTAATAACCAGATCTATGTCACCGATATAACCGCTTACAATTTCCTGGAGGGATAATTCTCTTTCAAGATCTCTGACGAGAGCAATCTTGCGAGGCGAAGAAAGAATAACAGCCGATGCGCCAGCCTTCTTATGCCTGTATGTATCCTTTCCGATTGTGTCGATCTCAAAATTGAGATGATGATGCTTGATGACGGCAATCCTTAAACCGGACTCTTTGAGTAATGGTATCAATTTTTCGATGAAAGTGGTCTTTCCGCTTTTTGATGTGCCGACGAAAGAGATGACGGGGGGCTTATGTGCGATCATACATTATTTTTAGCGGGACTTTTCATAAAATAGAAATAGAAACCGATTAGCACAAGCGCATGAGTAATGATTCCCTTTTCTATGAGAGAAGGCACGCTCTGTATCGGAGTGAGAACCACCTCGATGTCTTCCTGTGGATCAAGGTTCTTTTCGGCCACCTTTTTTACGTTCTCGACGAGGTATGTGTGGCAGAGGTTATTGAAAATCGCCGGATTGGGATTGACCGATCCAAGAAGCCGTATGTTCTCTCCCGTGTATCCAGTTTCTTCGAGAAGCTCCCGAAGCGCGGCCTCCTGATGATGTTCGTCATCGACGAGACCTCCGGGGATTTCCAAATTTATTTCCTTGGAGCCGTGACGGTACTGTCTGATCATCACGACTTCGCCGCTTTCCGTCAGAGGAACGATATTCACCCAATCGTTCGTATCGATTGTATAAAATGTGCCGACCTGATTCGTGCGCGGCGACAAAGCCATCTCGGCCTTTATTTTGAATACACGGTAATCCTTATCTACTTTCGATTCTATTAGTTTCCATTTCTTGATCATACTTAACAGTACCACGCTCGCATTATACTTTTCAACCCAAAGGTATCGCAGGCAAGAAATGCTTACGCACGAGAGGACCTTGATTGGGCGAAAGAGAATTAAAGCTAGAGGCTAAGGCGAAGTTTCCGATAATGCATGCCGTGGAGCGACGAGGGTGATGATTGCTGCATCGGGGATGAGACCCTGCGCACGCAAATAAAAAAGGGAAGAACTATGTCTTCCCTTTTTTATTAAAACTTACTTCGCGTACTTATTTCTTCTTTGCTGCTGGTTTCTTTGCTGCTGGTTTCTTTGCTGCCGGTTTTGCTGCTTTCTTTGCTGCTGGTTTTTTTGCTGCCATTTCTTTTCCTCCTTAGTTTTTTTGTACTGCAAAAACTATGTCGTACTATTTTTAATTGTATCCTAATAAAAAATTCTGTCAAGAAAAAACATACAATTTTCCGAAAAAAAGTGAAACTTTTTTGTGAGCAAAGACAAATTATTTCACTTGGGGTCATGCCTTGACGTTTTGGGGCTATTCAAATAGACGTCAATCGAATCTCTGTTTATATACTTTCCACGGCGGTCCGCTGTCTCGGACTCCATGCTGTATTCATCAGGGCAGCATCCAATCGAGTGATGAAAAAAAGAAACGTAACGTAATCCATTCTTTCATTACAACCTTGCATCTCTTCGCCGATTCTGGTGTCCCTGTCGGTAAGGGTGTTCTTAAACGGGCGAGTGGTCCTTCCGTTATGAAAAATGGTTAGCTGTTCTTGTGGCGCTTCGAAGAAGCGCTGTGCAGTCGATGCAGGAAGTGTGAAGCTCGATGAAGAATATGTTCTCGCATAATATAGAGCACCAGGGCTGAAAGCAGGCTGATGATCAGTATGATAAAGAAGGCGAGATAGTTCTCATTCTTCACGGCGCTTCCCTGAAGCGTGAGCATCACCGTGCCAGGCAGACGTCCGATGAGATTCATCAGGAAGAAATCGAGAAACCTCATATGAGTCAGGCCGAGCAGATAGCAGAGGGAGTCTTTGGGAAAACCGGGGATAAGAAACATCAGGAATGATATGTATAGACCCTTGTGAGTAACGAAAGAGTTGAATTTCTCTATATATTCTCGTTTCACTATTTTCTCGACGAATGCCAAACCGAGTACGCGCGCAATGCCGAAGGCGGCACTCGAGCCTAACATAAGACCTATCGTCGAATAGATGGTTCCCCAGGTATTACCGAAAACGTATCCACCGACAAATCCCGTCACTTCACCCGGGATGGGAGCGAAGACGACTTGCAGTGCCTGAATAATCATAAAAACGGGAGCAGCATATGGCCCGAAGGAAGCTATAAATGATCGCAGGTGTCTCTGGTTGATAAAGAATCTATAGTAGTACAATATGTCTCGCCACACTCCTGCGTGGTAGACATAGAATATGACCGTGATCAGCGCAAGGATACACAGGGCAAGAAACAATCGCAACAGATTGGAGGCGGTTTTTGATTTAACGAGCGATGTCCTGATCAAGTTTGGACCACGACCGTTCTGAGAACTTCATCGACTGAGGTCAGGCCTTCCTGAAGAAGAATGAGACAGTAGTCCTTTAACGTCTTCATTCCGTTTTGAATCGCTCCCCGACGAATCACTTGTGTGTCGCTTCCTTCGGCAATGAGATGTCTGAGTTCATCGTTGACCATCAAAACTTCATATACACCAACCCTGCCCTTGTAGCCTGTCTGGCCGCAGTTCTCGCAACCCTTGCCTTTAAAGAGTTGCTTATTCTCGTCCAGCCCGAGGTATTTAAGAACAACCGGATCCGGGGTATACTCTTCTTTGCACTTCGTGCATATCCTTCGGACAAGTCTCTGTGCCACTATCCCGATAACCGAAGTCGAAATCAGAAAAGGCTCGATTCCCATTTCAGAGAGACGCATGAACGTGCTCGGCGCGTCATTGGCATGAAGCGTCGTAAAAACAAGATGTCCGGTGAGAGCCGCCTCCACGGCAATTTTTGCGGTCTCCGTATCTCTGGTCTCGCCGACAAGGATAATATCAGGGTCCTGGCGCAAAAAGGCCCTCAAGACACGGGCAAAATCAAGACCGATATCAGAGTTGACTTGCACTTGATTGATCCCCGCCAGATCGTACTCAATAGGATCTTCGACCGTAGAGATGTTTACATCGATGCTGTTGATCTCGGCCAGGGCGCTGTAAAGGGAAGTACTTTTTCCGGAGCCCGTGGGGCCTGTAACATAGATAATACCGTAAGGTTTCTTAATCATATCCCGCACGATATCAAGGGTGGGTGCGTTCGTAATCAGTTTATCGAGACCGAGGGTGGTGTTGCTTTTATCCAGGATTCTTGTAACGATTTTTTCGCCGAATTTTGTGGGCACCGTACTTACGCGGAAATCAACCGATTTGTTACCGAGCTTCAAGGTAATCCTGCCGTCCTGCGGCAACCTTCTCTCCGTGATGTCCAGTCTTGATATGATCTTGACCCTGCTGACAAGCGGAAGCTGCACCTTTTTCGGCAATACCATCTCTTCGCGCAATACACCGTCAATTCTGTAACGTACGCGCAGCCCTTTTTCCATCGGCTCAATATGGATATCGCTCGCCCCTTTTTTTAACGCCACGGCGATTATATTGTTGGTCAGTCGTATAATGGGCGCTCCTTCGGCTTCGCGAGCGAGATCGGTAACCCCCATATCATCTTCCGCGCCGTCCTCGAACTCAGCGTCTTTCAGAATATCGGACTGAATGTGGTCCATGGAATCGAGGAATTCATCTATGTTTACTTCCGGCTGTTCTTCCTTGACCGGTTTCATGATGGTCCTGTATTCAGTGTCCATGAACTTTTTCAGATCTTCCTGAGAAATGATAACAGGATCTATTGCAACACCCTTGATGAATTTTTTTGCCTCATCCATGGCGAGTAGATCGTGGGGGTTCACCATTGCGAGGGTCAACGTGTTGTTGGAATACGATGTGGGAAGCATCTTATGTTTCAAAACGAGCTGTTCCGGAATCAGGGCCATCACGTCGGGATCAAGGCGGAGCGTGTGCAAAGAAACGACGCCCATACTTTTTTGAGTGCTCATTTCTTCAATGCGTTCGGCCACTATTTTATTAAGCGCCATGGACATGGAGGTGTGCTCCATGAGTAGGGATTCGAAATCCTTCTTTTCGAGGACGAAAACTTCGGTCGGCATTACTGCCATGACGGTAGCCGACCTTGGTTTTCCAGTGAGTAATGCCATTTCACCGAAGCAGGCGCCCACTCCGAGGGTCGCGATGGTGAGATCGACTCCCAGGGTCTGTTCCTTTTTTCTTACCTCGACCTTGCCATTTTTGACGATGAACATCGCATCACCGGATGCCCCCTCCCGCACGATGGCTGTATTCGGAGGATATACCCTTTCCTTAAGCTTGCTGGAAAGCTTTTCCAGGTCCTCGTTCTCCAGGGCCTTAAAAAGCTCTGTATTTTTTAACGAAGATATCCTGTCCATGGCCGCAGTCATTTATCAATCTTCCTTGCTGTCACAAATTGTAGCGGAATTTTCTCTGCCTGACCTTCCCTCTCAGGAAAATCCGCTCCGCAATGTCTTTCCAAGAACACACAAAATTATAAGGTATATTTGGAAAAATAGTAATATTTATTTTTGTCGCCCAGGTAGTGTCAGTTCTGGAGCGTTCTCTTTGTCTTCGACTTTAACGATTTGATCGCATCTTTGAGGCCATCAACCGTGAGTTCGAACATGGGGAATATCTTTCCGATTGTATCCACAGTGTAGTGGCCCCAGTAGCTCTTGTGGGTAGGATTCAGCCATGCGGTGTGTGGGAAATGCTCCTTAACTTTGACGAGCCATTCTATGCCTGGTTTATCATTCGTATAAAAATAGTCTATGTTGCCGTTCACGTCGAACAGTTCCGAATAGGCCATTCTCGCGTCGCCGACGATAATCACTTTGTAGCCTTTATGAAAATTGGAAAAGAGTTTCTCTGTGGGAATTCGTTTGTAGTTTGCCATGTCTTCGTAGATATCCTGGTAAATGCAGTTATGGAAGAAGTAATACTTGAATTCTTTGAAGTGCTCCATCTGTGACGCAGCGGAAAAGAGCTTTTCGCAGAGCTCCACGTAGGGAAGCATGGAGCCGCCGGTGTCCATGAGGAGGATGAGCCGCGTTGAATTCTCTCTGGACCTGCTGAAAACAAGTTCAATTTCGCCGCCTTCCTTGGCCGTCTTGTCAATGGTGAGATCGATATCGAGTTCTTCCTCTGCTCCTTCACGTTTCAGCTCGCGCAATTTCTTCAGTGCCACTTTCGTTTGTCTGACATCGAGAATGATATCGTTACGGTAATTCTTGAACCTTCTCTCTCCCGCCACTTTTGCTGCGGACTGCATCCACGACTCGCCCCCGACCCTGATCCCTCCCGGATGGTGGCCATATGCACCGAAGGGGGATGTCCCGCCGGTGCCGATCCATTTGTGGCCGCCGTCATGTCGTTCGGTCTGTTCTTTCAGTCTCTCTCTGAACTGACGCATCAGCTCGTCCATATCGTGATTCTTTCTGAATTCCTCGATCTGTTTCTGAAACTCAGCCATTTCTTCGGGACTTAGCTTGGGTAGTCTGTTGAGCGGATTCTCGAGCCAGTCGAGGACCTTGTCAAGCTCAAGCCCTTCAGTGCTGATACCCCCGAAGAACTCCTGGAAGGCCAGATCGTACATATCGTAATATGCTTCGCTCTTGACAAGAAATGCCCTGCCTATATAATAGAGGTGGTTGAGGCTCGACTGGAAATATCCATTATAAAGGGCTTCGATGAAGGACATCCATTCTGTTACGGAAACGGGCACGCCTTTTCGTCGCAGCAAATAGAAGAATTGGATGAACATTAAAACCTTCTCTTAAACCCCGCTCCACCCTGTGCGTTGGAAAGCCGGGCGAACCGCTCCGTGTCCTGTTCGTTCTTGAGAAGGGTCCCGAGGAAGGGTAGTTCAGAAGTGAATTTCTCGATATTGACTCCGCCGAGCGTGAGCGCTTTGATCCAATCAAGAAGTTCACTGGTGGAGGGTTTCTTTCGCAGGCCATCCATCTCGCGTATCCAGTAAAAACGTTTGAGCGATTCCTTGACAACCTTGACCTCGATATCCGGATAGTGAACCCTGACAATCTTTTCCATCATATCGTTATCGGGGAATTCGATATAATAGAATATACATCTCCTCAAAAATGCGTCAGGCAATTCTTTCTCCGAATTGCTCGTGATAATCACGATGGGCCTGTGCTTTGCCGTGACCTCTTCGTCAAGTTCGGGGATATGAAAACTCATCTCGTCGAGCTCGTTCAACAGGTCATTCGGAAATTCAACGTCGGCCTTATCGATCTCGTCGATCAACAGGATCACCTGCACATCGCTCATGAAGGCTTGCCCGAGTTTTCCGTGCTTGATGTACTGTCTGATGTCGCTGATGTCTTTATCTTTGAACCGAGCGTCATTAAGCCTCTGAACGGTATCATAGACGTAAAGCCCGTCTTTTGCCTTTGTGGTTGACTTGATGTTCCAGATGAGTAGCTTCTTGTCTAACGCCTCCGCGATGCTGTGAGCAAGAAGCGTCTTGCCCGTTCCCGGCTCGCCCTTTACCACGAGGGGTTTTTTGAGTGCGACGGCAACATTGACGATCTCCATGAGGGGTTTGGATGCTATGTAGTCAGCGCTTCCGGAATAACCCTGCGTTCTGCTTGTCATTATAGAGAGCCTCCTTACGAAAAGTGAAAAATATCACTATATTATAAAGATTTTGGCGATCCTTGTCAATGCGTACGGACCCATTCCGCTTAAGATCTCCCCTTCGGCGCACATTCCGTGTCGCGTGAGCGGTTTCCCCGAAAACGCGCCAGGAGACGATTTTTCTTGACAATGAAGCCATTTTCCTTTTTAATTTCTCTACCATGCAAGCTTTCTTCGCCCGCATCTTTTTTTATTTTTATTACTTTAGACGCTTGCACCCAGGTCTTTGTTGCTTGGAATAAAGCAAAAGCCATGGGTGCAAAGGCCCATGGCTTTTTTAGTTTGCAAGCCATGGGATGAACCCATGGCTTTTTTATTGTAAGGAGGGATCATGATAATCTCGCGTAAGATTCAGAAGCTGATCGCCAATCAGGAAGGTTGGACGCGAAGAATGTTCGAGGAAGGGCTTCGGATCAAGAGGGAATATGGCGAACAGAATGTCTATGATTTTTCACTGGGAAACCCCGACACAGAGCCACCGGAACAGGTCCAAAAAACACTTGTCGAAACGCTTGCCCACCCCTTAAAGGGGATGCACCGATACATGTCCAACAACGGCTATGAAGATGTTCGGAGCGAAATAGCGGCCTATCTTTCCGAACAGCACGGTGTGCCCTTTACGGCGACACATATTTTCATGTCGACCGGCTGCGCCGGAGGACTCAACATCCTTCTCAAGAGCATACTCTCGCCTGGCGATCAGGTGATCGTTCCGTCGCCCTTCTTCTGGGAGTTTAAGAATTACATTGAAAATCATGGTGGTTTGATGCGACTTGTCCAATCGAAAAAGGATTTCCAGCTCGATATGGAGAAGCTGGAAAAGGCGATAAACGTGAAGACCAAGGCAATCCTCATCAATAGCCCGAACAACCCGACCGGCGCAGTGTACACGGAGGAAACCTTAAAGGCGCTCGCGGAACTTCTCAACAGAAGGAGGGCTCAGGGACAGGAGATCTATATTATCTCCGATGATGCCTACAAGAAAATCGTATACGACGGGATTCGCCTCCCCAATCTGTTTCAACTCTATGACCTTGTCTTTGCCGTCACGTCCCATTCAAAGGACCTCGCGCTTCCGGGGGAGAGGATCGGCTATGTTGCCATCTCTCCGCGCATTCCGGAATATGAACTTGTGGTTTCGGCGCTCATGATATCGATGAGGACCCTTGGGTTTGTCAATGCGCCGGCGCTTTTTCAGCGGATCGCCGGTATGTTTCAAAGAACGTCGGTGAATATCGGAGAGTATGAGAAGAAGAGAGATACACTCTACGAAATCCTTATGGAGGGCGGATTCGAATGTGTGAAGCCCCTGGGGGCGTTCTATATGTTCCCCAAGTCGCCCATTGCGGATGAGGTCGAGTTCGTCCGGATGTTGCAGCAGGAAGAAAGGATTATGGTCGTCCCGGGGAGGGGATTCGGAAAGAAAGGGTATTTCAGAATTGCCTATTGTGTACCCATAGAAACAATACAAAAAAGCGCGGAAGGGTTCATCAGGACCGGAAAACGTTATAACTTGAGGTGAGCATGAGCATATCTAAAAGTATCAGCCATTCGATGAAATCATCTTCTTGGATCAGGGCCATGTTCGAAGAAGGGGAAAAACTGAAGAAACAGTATGGGCCGGAGAATATACTCGATTTTACGCTTGGCAACCCCATCACGGAACCGCCAAAAGCTTTGAAGGAAGAGCTCATCAAAATCATTGCCACGGAAAACGGGGGTATGCACCGGTATATGACAAACAGCGGTTACGAATTTGTCCGCGAGGAGATAGCCGGTTATTGCAGGGAAAAAACAAGACTTCCTTTCAGTAGGGATAATATCGTCATGACCGTAGGCGCTGCGGGAGGGCTCAATGTCGTGTTCAAGGCGTTGCTTGACCCCGGCGACGAAGTGATCGTTCCTAACCCGTATTTTGTCGAGTTCATGTTTTATATCGGGAACCATGGCGGCGTGATACGGCCTGTGGACACGAAGGATGATTTCCATTTGGATGTAGGCAGGATGAAAGATGCCATCACCAGAAAGACCAAGGCCATACTCATCAACTCGCCCAACAATCCTACCGGCGTCGTATATAATGAGGAAGAGCTGAAAGAGCTCGCCGGGGTTCTAAAGGAGAGGCGCGACAAGGGACAGCGAATATTCCTCATAGCCGACGAGGCTTACAGAAAGCTGATCTATAATGGAACCGTTCTCCCCGATGTATTCAATATCTACGAGGACACCATTGTTGTGACCTGCCACTCCAAAGACTTAGGTCTTGCAGGAGAGCGGATCGGGTACATTGCAGCTTCGCCGTCAATCAAGAATATCAGGCCCCTCATGGATGCGATGATCTTTTCAAACAGAATCCTCGGTTTCATAAATGCGCCGGCTATCATGCAACGTGTTGTGGGCAAATTTCAGAACGCTAAGATCGATATTACGGAATATCAGCGGAGGCGCGATGCCATTTATGAGATCCTCGTCGAATCGGGCTTTGAGGTGATAAAACCTCTCGGGGCGTTTTACATCTTTCCGAAATCACCGATGCCCGATGACATTCAATTTGTGAGGGAACTTCAGAAACACCATATCCTGGGCGTTCCGGGTATCGGTTTCGGCAGGAGCGGCTACTTCAGACTGGCCTACTGCGTAGATATGGATGTCATCGAGCGGTCGCGAAAGTATTTCATGGAATTCTCAAAATAGTGTGAGGCGAGAAGTGCGGGAGCCAATCCCCGCGCGTTGTCGATGAGGCGCGCCTTAGGGGCTTACGCCCACGATACGCATAACGATCTCAGAGTCGATATGCCGGGCAAAGGTTTGTGCCAGGAACTCTCTGTCGATCGCATGGGCAGCAAACTCTTTTAGATAAGGAAAGATACCGAGCAGTGGCACGTTGAGATATTCTCTGAGTAGCTCGGGATTTGTCTTAACGGCCGGATCTGTTGCGCCATCAGTATCGTTGAGAATCACCCCGCCTACCGAAATGCCCATAGACCGCAACAGCAAAGTTGTCAAAAGTGTATGGTTGATGGTGCCGAGACCAAGCCGTGACACAATAATTGCAGGAATATCCCAGGCCTTGATCAGGTCGGCAAAAAAGAAACCCCTTTTGATGGGAACAAGAACCCCGCCTGCGCCTTCGACAATGAGGACGTCGTGGCGGTTTGCGAGATTGTCAAATTGCCTTGTCAGCACGTCAATGTCAATCACGGTATCTTCCAGCCTCGCCGCTATTTCAGGCGCCAGGGGCGCTTCGAAGGTGTAGGGGTTTATATCGAGGATGGTGTCGGCGCTACCCGAAGCTTTCTTGAGTAATGAGGCGTCTCGCATAGTCTGGCTACTGTCCGTCTTAGGAACGCCGCTCTCGAAAGGCTTCATGACCCCCACATCGAGATGCTCCTCGAGGGATAAGAACGCTGCAAGGCTTGCAGATACGACCGTTTTGCCAATGCCCGTGTCAGTCCCTGTTACGAAGATTGCCTTTATCACTATTTTACGACAGAGGCGACCAGTATGGCGATGCCTATCAACATACAGGCGCAGATAATGGCCAGGGCGATATTGTTCTCTTCGGCGACCTTCTTTTCAAAATCCGTTGTGAATATTGCCCCGATTATCTTTACCGAGACAAGAACGATGATCATATACACGGCAGAGTATACGAACATCTCCACAACATTTCCAAAAACCTTCGTCATAACAACTCCTTAGTTCGTCAAGTAATAGACGAGATTATCGAGCGCGGAGGTAAAGAAAAGGTTTCTCAGCTTCACGTTTTCAGGTGTGCGTACCGGTGCCGGAGAGAGATTCAAAATTCCTTTCACATTTGCAGCTACCAATTGGTCGGCAACCTTTTGTGCCTCCTGAGGGGGTGTGGTGATAATGCCTATCTCGATGTTTCTCGCTTTCACCACTTCATTGAGCATGTCTATATGAAGTATCTCGATGGGCCTGCCAACCCTTTCGGAGATACGCCCGATAACCCTTTCCGGGACGATGTCGAAGGCGGCTACGATTTTGTAGTTCTGTTTCAAAAAGTCTTTGTAAACGAGCAGGGCGCTTCCCATATTCCCGACACCGACCACCGCGATGCGCCATTCGCGGTTGATGCCGAGAATCTCTCTAATATGCCTCTTCAGTTCTTTGACATTATAGCCCATTCCTCTGATGCCGAACTCCCCGAAATAAGCGAAGTCTTTTCTTACCTGCGCCGCGTTCACGTTGCATATGTTGGCGATATGGGCGCTTGAGGCGACCTTTTCATTTTTTGTCTCGAGGTCGGCAAGGCATTTCAGATAATTTGAAAGCCTCCGTATCGTTGCTTCCGGAATCTTTGCGTATTTTGCCATTTTTTCTACCTTTTTGCCTAAATTTCCCTTTTGTTTCCTATATGTATCAGTTCCGGATGGTTTTTGCAAGAGAAAAATTTATCAAGCTCCCCTGAGCATACTGCGGTAGCCAGGTTTTACGGCGCTTTGGCCATGCTTCAGGCGTGAACCAAGGCAGACGAGACAAATAGGAGGAGTCTCTTTATTCGAGGGTTCTAAGTTCCTCGATGACGCTGAGAATCTGGCTTTTTGTCCCGGTACGGAAGGCTTTGTCGCGCAATGGCTTGGTGCCTCTCAATCCCCGGGTATACCAGATGAAGAACTTGTGAAAAATGCCGATGCCGCGCTCTTCGCCGTGATGTTGAATAACAAGATCAAGGTGCCTCACGATCGTGGCGATACGTTCATCCATGGTGGGCTTTACGGGCGGGCTCCCGTTTTGCATGAAGGATAGGGCATCCCTGAATATCCACGGATTTCCAAGACATCCCCTGGCCACTAGTACCCCATCGCAACCCGTCTCGTCAAACATCTTCTTGATGGCGGCTGTCGACGTGTTGTCACCGCTTGCTATGACGGGAATCCTGAGGGCATCCTTGACTTCTCTTATGCGCCGGTAGTCGACGGCTCCGCTATAACCCTGGTCTTTTGTCCTTCCATGTATGAAGAGTGCGCTGATGCCGGCATCCTCGGCATAAAGGGCGACCTCCCTGGCATTGACCGACGATGCATCCCACCCGGTCCTGATCTTAACGGTTACCGGGAGTTTGGACGCGTCGACGATTGCCCTGAGCATGCCGTGTAGGGTCCGGGGTTCTTTGAGGAGCGCGGCGCCTTTACCTTTCCGGATTACTTTGGGTGTGGGGCAGGCAGCGTTGAAGTCGATGAGGTCGAACTCTCCTTCGGCAAGAACTTCGATGGCCTTCATCAGGTACTTCTCGTGGGCGCCGAGAAGCTGCACCCCAAGCGGCCTATCTTCGACCGTGGACGCGAGCATTTTTCGGGTCCTCTTGTCCCGATGGCTTAATGCCCTTGCATCGATCATTTCTGTGAAGGCGAGAGGCGCCCCAAAGGAACGATTGATCAGACGAAAGGGAAGGTCACTCACCCCGCTTAAAGGAGCGAGCATCACGGGGTAGTCGAGTTCAATACCACCAATCTTAAGCACAGTCTCATTCTACCCGTTGGCGCGCAGTGTGTCAAACATACCCCTCAACATAACCTCGTGGGAGAGAAAAGCAGCCGGTCAAAAAGAGACGGTCAAGCCGCACTTGCCTGTGCGTTTCAAATATGTTTTTCTAATGAACAGGTGACTTCACGATAACCAATTTGCGGAGATGACATATGGTATATACTGAGTCTGTAGTCGCGATCATCAAGAAGCGTTTCTCCTGTCGCAGCTATGTCGAAGAAGCCTTACAACCACACGAGAGGGACCTCCTCGCTGAACTCTTGTCTCAATCAACCACAGGACCGCTGGGAACGCGAACGCGGTTTGCGTTGGCAGCGGCCACCGGAGAGGACTGGAGCACGCTCAAAGGCCTCGGGACATACGGGTTTATCAGGGGCGCCGCCGGTTTTATCATTGGCGCCGTGGGCCCCGGCGGGAAGAACATGGAGGATTATGGATACCTGATGGAACGGGCCGTTCTCTTCGCTACCGACATGGGGCTCGGCACATGCTGGTTGGGAGGCACCTTCAGTAAAAGCGGTTTTTCCCGAAAGATTTCTCCTGAGCCGGATGAGCTTATACCGGCTGTGGTGGCGGTAGGCCATATGGCGAACAGGCGACGCTGGTTCGATTCCTTCATCCGTCGGCGGGCGGGGTCTGATAACCGTCTGCCCTGGGCTGCCGTCTTTTTCGACGAGGATTTTCAGACGCCTTTATCACAAGAGGAGGCGGGCGCGTACGCTACGCCGCTGGAAATGGTGCGCCTGGGACCGTCGGCCTCAAATAAACAACCCTGGAGGATTATAAAAAAGGGTCGTGTGTGGCACTTCTATGTGCAGCGATCCAAGGGCTACGGCTATCGGAACATGGCGCTTATGCGTCTCGCCGATTTGCAGCGCCTTGACCTCGGTATCGCCATGTGTCACTTCGAGCTTTCTGTCCTTGAGACGGGCATGTCCGGAGTGTGGTCAGTCCTCGAACCGGGGATCGAGAAACCCGACAACCTGACCGAGTATGTCGTAAGCTGGAATGCGCAAATATGAAGGCGTGCGCGGTGCAAGGCTGGGCGAACTTTTCGTTTTACATTTTACGATTTTCATTTTACATTTAAACAAAATTAGCAAGCAGGGAGTGATGCGTGCCAAAGAAAAAGGCCCTGTCGTTTTTCGGTATCATAAAAGCGCTCTTCAAAAAATATCATAGAGACCATGGCAATATCATGGTTTCATCGATCTCCTTTTACGTACTCCTTACCTTTATACCCTTTACACTCTTTTCCATTTGCGTCGTGGGCTACATAGTGGATCTCAAGAATCCTGCCAGGCAGCTTGAGACATTCGTGCGAAGCGCCATTCCCGCGCCCTATGATACGGTCATCGTAAAGAAAATTCTCAGCGAACTGAATATCATCTCTGTGACAAAGAGGCTCTCCGGTCCTCTTGGCCTGGCCTTCCTTTTCTTCTTTACCACGAGGCTTTTTGCCGTTATTCGCCCCTCATTTCATCTCATATTCGGTCAAAAAACAAAGAGTTTTCTCAAGAGGAAATGGGAGGAGATGCTCATGACACTCCTGTTCACCGCACTTCAGACTTTCCTCTTTTTCGGTTTTGTCGGCTCGGTCATGCTCCAGGCAAAGTTTGTGAAAGCCCTGGGGGGGATTATGACGAGAACGCCGATAGTCCATCTTTTTTCGTTCTTCGTCACCTGTGTTGTTTTTACATTCTTCTACCTGCTCTATTACTTCCTCACGCCCGTACGGGACAAGAAACTGTTGCTCATGTCTACCATCCCCGGCGTGGTCCTCTGGTATGGAGGTAAGTACTTTTTCAAATATTTCATTCTCACCCTTGGAAAGTATACCGCTTTTTTTGGCGCCTACGGCGCCTTTATCGCGTTCCTTCTCTGGGTCTATTTTTCGGCTTTTGTTTTTGTGGTCTGTGCCGAACTGCTCTCGGTTCTGTCCGACTCGCATAATCATGAACGCCCGGCCGGGTACGGATTTTCCGGTAAATAGATATATTCGCGCTTGAGGTAGAAAGAGGCGGACGGACGCGAAACTATTCGTGCGCTTCGGCCCAGTTACGTCCTTTGCCCAGGGAAACCTTGAGGGGCACTTTAAGGGCGACAACCTGTTCCATTTCGCTTTTGACAAGTTCTTCCATTACGCCTATTTCACCATCAGGCACTTCGAAGAGTAGTTCGTCATGAATTGAAAGGATAAGCCGCGATGACAGTCCTTGTTGTTCTATTTTGTCTACGGTATTGATCATGGCCATTTTGATGATGTCAGCCGCGGTTCCCTGTATCGGCATATTCATGGCGGCTCTCTCTCCCAGCTGCCGCACGGCCTGATCCGGATTATTAATCTCAGGTATGAAACGTATCCTTCCGAAAAGGGTCCTTACGAATCCATCGGCGCGGCATTGCTCGACGATCCCTTCCATGTATTCTTTCACGGCCTTGTGCCGTTCAAAGTAATTCTCGATGTATTGCTGCGCCTCCTTCTGTGAAATGCCGAGTTCCTTTGACAGTCCGAAAGCGCTCATTCCGTAAATGATGCCGAAATTAATCACCTTGGCCGTTCGCCGCATGTCCTGGGTAACGTTGTCTTTGCTTGCGCCGAAGATGTTCTGAGCCACGGTCGAATGGATATCCTGATCTTGCAGGAATGTGTCGATCAGGACAGGGTCGCCCGTGATGTGGGCCAGTACCCTGAGCTCGATCTGGGAATAGTCGGAGGAAATGAGGACTGAGCCTTCGGGAGCGGCGAAGGCCTGGCGAATCTTTACCCCGTCTTCTCCCCGAATGGGGATATTCTGCAGATTCGGGTCCGAACTTGAAAGCCTTCCCGTCGACACCGCCATCTGGTTGTACGTTGTGTGTATTCTACCCGTACGAGGATTGATGAGTGTGGGCAGGACATCAATATAGGTGTTCTTTAATTTCGTCAGGGTGCGGTATTCAAGAATCTTTGCGGGGAGAGGGTGCTCGAGAGAAAGCGACTCAAGTACCTCCGTGTCCGTGGAGAAACCCGTTTTGGTCTTCTTGACAGGCGTGAGCTTGAGCGAATCGAAGAGGACCCGCGATAGCTGCTGCGGAGAATTGATATTGAACGGTTCCCCGGAAAAGGCATAAATCTCTTTGATAATCCCCGTGAGTCTTCTGTCGAAATCCTGTGACAATCCCGCCAGTATCTTCCGGTCTACTTTGACTCCGCAGTGTTCCATACGTGCCAGCACATCGATCAAGGGCATTTCGATGTTGGAGAAAAGGCTCGTGAGATCCAGAGATTCCATAGCCCTGATGAGAGTATCCTTGAGATCGAACAGGTAGGGCACGCATTCAGTGAGGGTGGATTGTCCTCCATGCAATGCGAGCGCTATATCGAGATGTTCTTCGAGGATAGCGCCGATCCCGTAGTCCTTTCGCATGGGGTTTGTAAGATAGGAGGCGAGCATGGTATCGAAGATCTGCACTCTTCCGGGTTCCCAATGCGCGATTTTAGATTCGACATTCTGCTCGTTTATCATCGCGGCGAGAAGCGGTTTCAGGTTGTGAGTAACGATCTCTTCTGCGCGGGAGAGAACATACAGGAACTCTCTTTTATCCTGTGAAGAGAAAGTGCCTTCCCCGTCGGACGCGGCGAAGGCCTGAAGCTCAAACGCTGCAGCGTTCTTGCCGTGAAAAGACGCGAGTATTGCCACGCGTTTCGTATCCAATTGCTCGAGCTCCTTGTTGGGCCATTGTCTCCGGGTAGTGTTCTCCCCTTTGATTTCCCTATAGAGAGAAGTGAATTCCAGCTCCCTGTATATCTTTCTTAAGGCCTGTGGATCTTCCTCTTTTGCCATGAGGTCTTCGATGCCGGCATCTATCGGCACATCACACTTGATCGTGGCGAGCGTTTTGCTCATCTCGCCCAGTGGTCTTCCCTGGAGGAGTTTCTCTCTCACTGCCGGTTTCTTGATTTCACCAATGTTCAAGTAAATGTCATCGAAGGAGCCCATGGCGGCGACAAGCTCACGGGCGGTTTTTTCCCCGATACCCGGCACCCCCGGGATATTATCGGAGGTGTCCCCCGCCAGAGCGAGGTAGTCGATCACATGAGCAGGTTTCACCCCGAGCTTATCGAGCACTTCCTTTTCGCCTATCAACCGGTTCTTCATGGTGTCGTAGATAAGGACCCTGTCTGAGACAAGCTGCATCATATCTTTGTCGCTCGTCACGATGTAAGTGGCTATGTCATGATGGGCATTCACGTGCTCGACCACGGTGCCGATGATGTCGTCGGCCTCAAAACCCTCTTTTTCGATAACGGGTAGACCCATAGCCTGCATGATCTTTTTGACGTAGGGTATCTGCGTGGCAAGATTCCCGGGCATGGGCGGCCGCTGCGCTTTATATTCCTTGGAGATTGCCTCGCGAAAAGAAGGCGCTTTTGAATCAAAGATGATGACGAGTATGTCGGGGTTTTCCTCGCTTCTTAGTTTCTTGATCATGCTGATGAAGGCGTAGATTGCGTTGGTGGGCATGCCGCGGGAATTGGAGAGATGCGGCGTGGCATAGAAGGCCCTGTAGAGATAAGAATTACCATCAACGAGAAATACCCTCTTCCGTATGATATGATCGGGGATCTGAGACACGATGTCAGATTGCGGGGTCTGTCCTTCGGAGATATTACTCATGTGTGTCTGCTCTCGTAAGTATTATGTGAGTGGTTTCATTCATTCAAACGGCCTGTGGAAACATCACACCGGAAAAAACGTCTTGATCTTGAATGTTTTCTTCTCGGGGAACTTGTATAATTTGATCGAGAAGGTCTTTTCAAGGCGTGATATGAATTCGTTGATCTGATCGACGGTCCCCATGGTAATAGTAAACCACAGGTTTAGCTCGCCGTCGCGCTCGTAACAGTGCGTCACGCCCGGCTCCCTGTTGATCACTGCCGCGACTTCTTCGATTGCGTCGGGATCGATTCGGGCTGCGCAGAGCAGGCTCTTATAACCGAGTTTCTTGCTTTCCAGTACGAGGCCGACCCTCCGGATATATCCTTCTTGTTTTAACCTTTTGATTCTTTTCAGTGCCTCTTGAGGGCTTATGCCTGTCCGATTTCCGATCGCTTCGAAGGGTTTTTCCGTGAGAGGAAATTCGTCCTGGATCATGTTGAGTATGGCCCGGTCTGTTGCGTCCATCTCAGATGAATTGTTCAAAACGTTCTTTGCCTGCTTTGCAGATGGGACACACTTGAGGCGGCTCTTCTCTGGCGCATAAATAGCCGCAGACCCTGCATCGCCACACGGGATAGGTAAGACCGTCGAGGCGTATGCGTGCCCCGGCGGGCCTGGTTGCGGCCCGTTTTTCCGGCGGTAATCTCCTTTCGGGTACGACAGACAACTTTTTTTCGCCTTTTGCCACTGCTTCTGAAACATAGAGGGCGCAGTAGCAGGCCCCAAACTCTGCGATGTCCGGGTCGCGGTAGTCGCAGGGGCAGACGATGTCGAGGTCTTTGTCCCTGTTTTCAGCGGCGAGTCTGCAGGGGCATGAGCCGTATCCGTAACGTTTCTCGTTCACGATGAGGCCGGCGATGAGCGCCTTGGTGAATTCCGTATCGGGGTTGAGATGGTAACCCGATGCTGAAGCTTGCCTGGTGAGCCTCTCGTAGTAGAGATCAATCTGCCGGAGAAGTTCGCTCTCTTCGTTGCTCATAGACCCAGCACCCCCTTGATTTTTGCCTCATCGTACCCGACGATGCATTGCTTGTCGTTGACCACGAGGGTGGGGAAAGAGCATTGCGGGTTGAAACGTTTGATCTCGGTCAGGGCCGCTTCTCTGTCCTCCTCGGAGGCCGCATCGACTTCCACGAAATCGTAGCCCACGCCGAGGCTGTCGAGAAAGGCCTTGGTTTTTTTGCACCAGATGCAGGTGCTTAAGGTATAGATGAGCAGGTTTCCCTTGTCAGTACCTTCAACGTGGTTTACTTTCATATGGTCCTCCTTTCGGGTTGTGCTGCGCGAGCGGACACCGGTTGTTTCAAGAGATTCTATCATAGAAGCCGGCAGGGTGAAATACAAATTTGGGCGGAGGCAAGTCTCTTCATTGTTCCGTCAATTGGATATAGGCGCGGTCGGCAGGTTTTTGCGAGCCCGTGTGACTTTGTGTTTGGACCACGGCTTGTTCGGGAAAGCGCCTATGCGCGTTCTGCCGCGCCTTGCGCCTTCAGGCGTTTACCACCCACGTGTCAGTCTGGTCGCTCTTCAATCCGGTATCAACGCGTGGGTACCCGGCAAACCTATTCTCAGGATGCGAGCCCGGTCTTCGGCCAGCAAGTCGCGTCAGCCCATCGCATATTCATCTTTCCACTCCAAGCCGTGGTCCATTTCACACCGAAATTTTCAGTAGAGGCCGAAAATTTCGGTATCGTCGCGGAATATACAATTCGTTTTCAGCTACGCTAAGAACCCTGATTATCGAGTTTGTTCGCGGTGCTATGAGGTACTAGCTAGTTCGCAGGATGCCGCCGTTATTTAGCCGGATGAGGCAAACCGAGGAGGCGAAGGGGCTGGCTTCCTTTAATTTACTTGTATATTACTAACCAGACGGTGATGTACTCCAAATTCTCCGAAAGGCGCATTGTTGAACAAGCCGTGGTCCGAGTACAAGACATAACATTTCCGTTCTTTGTGACTACGGACTCGACCGCTTACAGCATCTTTACCTGTGAGAGGGGTCTGACGGCCATGACCTCGGGGTTAAGAAGACGGGGAGGGGTCTCTCCCTTGAGCACCGAGATCAGATTGAGCGCTGCCGTCTCGGCCATCTTTGTCCGCGCTTCAACCGTCGCGCTGCCAATATGGGGAACCAGGACAACATTTTCCAGATCAAGAAGTGGATTGTCATCTGCCACGGGCTCCCGCTCGTATACGTCGAGGGCCGCTCCCGCTATCCATTTCTCTTGAAGTGCCCTCACGAGAGCGGCCTCGTCCACGGTCGCCCCCCTGGACGCGTTAATCAAGATGGCGGACGGTTTCATGAGCTTCAAGCGCTCCTCGTTGATCAGATGGCGCGTCATTTCAGTGACGGGTACGTGCACACTTACGAAATCGGATTCTTTGAGAAGATCGTTGAGAGATTTGAAGCTCACGCCCAATCTATTCTCCTCTTCTATACTCATGCGCACAGGATCCGTATAGAGGATGCGCATATTGAAGCCTTTTGCGCGCGTCATCATGGCCTTGCCGATCTTTCCCATACCGATGATGCCGAGCGTACTCTCCCACACAGCCTTGCCCAAATGGAAGAGCGGCGACCACGATATCTTCCATTTTCGCTGGCGCATGAACTGATCACCCTCGGGTACACGGCGCGCAGCGGCGAGAAGGAGCGAGAAGGCAAGGTCAGCCGTGGCGTCGGTCAGGGCGTCCGGTGCGTAGCCCACATATATACCCTTTGCCGTGGCGTACGCTACATCGATGTGCTCAAAGCCGGCGCTCATGGTGGAGATGACCTTGAGGTTCGGTGCGCTATCTATCGCCTCTTTATCGACGTGATCGGCTACGAGGCAGAGAATGCCGTCTTTGTCGGCTAAATTCTTGAGAAACTCCTCCCGTCCGGGGGATTCTTCGCCTTCGTGGAAAACCACGTCGCAAGAATCGGCGATCGAGTCGATCGCGGGAAAGGGTAATTTCCTGGTTATGTAAATTCTCGGTGTCATCGCTTTTCTTAACATTTCACAGTTAATTTGAAATTGCAACAGGAATTCATACGTTCCAACGGCCCGAGGTATATAGTCTTCGTACGTCGTCATCCCGGGATGGGTTTCACATTACACACGGAAATCATGTCTAAAACTATTTTGAAGCATGGATCTTCCTGAATCCGCTGAAAGAAGTAATATGGAGTCGCAGAATATCGGGGCAGAGCAGCCATTCTATGCGAATGGATCTAATCGCCCAAGATCGTTAATTAGACTGGTTCGATGCGGGCTCTCCTCTCCTTATTGTATGGAGGTGATATTATGGTGTCATCATCACATTGGCGGATTTCTCCACCTCTGTTCCACAAATGTATTCATCTTTTCTCGTCGGGCCATCCGGAAGTCTGAATTTCAGGAGGTAGGGAATCCATAGCTGCAAATATAGCACGAATCCGCCCATTTTCTATTTGGAACAATTCAGTCAAGTATAACCATCTAAAAGGCACGCCATTCTGGGTGGCCCCCGGTACCCGCTTAAATATGACCGTCGCCACCACGATTCCGGCTTCTTCATCGGCGATGGAATAGCGACGATTTATGACAGCTTCTGTTAACTCCATCATTTTCGGAAAACCTGAATTGCATTGACTGTTTGCAAAATATGATGCCGTAACTCCATCTCCTCCCTTTGCTAACGAGGCGTTCACTGGTCCCGTACTGCCAAGGGGATGTCCAGGCGTAGCGCCGACCATCCACGTTCCATTTTCAACGCGATAGCATCCTGGTTGCGCGAGCACAATATTCCCGTCGTGGCCCTGTATCCCGCTGAAATAACTATCAGCCGCGGCAATCATACTTTCGCGTGATGAACGATGTTCAGGACCTGCCGGATCTTTTGGGGGAGGAAACCTTACAATTCCCTGGGGTCTGAAAACTGTTGCACCTTTCCGTGCAATAGTCCATTCTGCTTCACTAATTTTCTGTCCTTCGATCTTTAGCCGCACGGATACCAATGCCGTATTACCGTTTTCATCGATAAGTCCGAAATAGCCAACATTCTTGCTAACCGGATCCGCGTATCGACGCTGCATCTCACCCAAGGCAGTTGCTGTCATCCACATACCCGTACCCGGCTTAACGTCAACTGCGTTTTCCGTAGAACGGTAGTTTGGAGCAAGTGGCGCTTTGGACGGGTCGTGCTTGCAGACTGCGTCCAGGTAATGGTTCATAATTCCAATAAGACAATTGCGGTCACAGATGTCCGCTGCAGATGTGACACATGGTGTTGCTACACACAAGAAAATTACGATGCCTAGTGCCAATCCTAATTGACGCATGACTATCTACCTCCTCTGCATTATGGTAGTTCAAACTAGCGACAGAATACTATTATTCCAGATGAGCGGGCTACTTCCCGTATTTAAATGCGTCATACACATTGACCTGATCTCGGGGCCTGCCAGATTGATTTCATCGAAGATTTCCATGGCGAAATCTTTTCATGATGACTTTCTGGCGCATAAATAACCCTGTAGACCCGTTGCTTGCTATTTGGGAAGAAGCTATTTGTATCTATCACCCTATAATGAATAGTCGAGCCATCTTCAGACACCTGAACATGGTATGCTCCATCGGGCTTCCCGTTGAGGTAGATTTCGTTGCCTTTGACCTCCACGCCGTCCGGAACCTTTGTCACCTCCCCGGTCGTAGCACAGCCGAGAAAAAATGCCAAGGATAGCAATATGGTCAACCCTTTCGTCATTCCTCACTCATTTGTAACAAGAGTATCTAACCAAATTGGTTTTGACACATATTATTATTTCGGGACCGTAAGTGTCAAGGGCATCGTGTTCGGGCTCGTAACCGACTTAAGGTTAGAAATCCTGTACGTTGAGCAAACCGGGCAGATTAAGGACTACAGTCGAAAACAAATATCCTCTTGCTCGCCTGCTCGGGAAGATTCGTCTATGATGCCATCCGAAAGGATAGAGAAAATAGGATGTAACTACCAAATATCATATGGAAAAGCAGAATGTATTACGTATAGCACCTACGAGTCTTGCACTACGCATATTATTAAGGACTGCGGATTGCGGTTTGAAACGCAGCATGCCAACAAAATCAGCGGCCATTGCAGGACGTCACTGGATTACCTTGTTAGGCAAATCATAACCGCTTCGCGAAGAGCACCTCACCCCCTTCCCAAATATGGTTGTTCTCGGGGTAACTGAATGAGCTCCAGAATATTGATATCGGGCGGCTGGCAGGCCATATACACGGCGGTGCTGGCGATTTCTTCGTAAGACATCATGACCCTGGGATTGCGGGGGCTGCCGTCCCGTTCTCGGTCTCCAGTAACGCCGGGGTGCAAACACCCGCAGGTGATGCCGAACTCCCGTCCTTCCAAAGCTGTGGTGTGAGTCAAACCAACCAGGCCAAACTTGGCGCTATTGTAAGGTGCGGTAAACGGACGGACACGCTGGGCCGAGATGCTGCCGATGTTGATGATTCGTCCGCCTCCCTGTTTCTTCATGATACGCATGGCCTCCCGTGTGCAGATAAAGGCTGCTCGGAGTTCAATGTTTATCACCCAGTCCCAGGTCTCGGTGGACATTCGATCAATCGGTTCATTAACAAAAACACCTGCATTGTTGACTAAGATATCCAGTTTTCCAAAACGTTCCAGAGTTTCTTGAAATAAGACCACGATCTGCTGTTCACTGGTAACATCGGTTGGCACTACTTCAGCCATCACCCCATATTGAAGGATATGATTCCGGGTCGCTTCCAGGTCAGACATGCTACGGGCTGCCAGTACCAGGTTGGCTCCTTGTTGCGATAGACCAATCGATATAGCGCGGCCAATTCCCCGGCTGGCGCCGGTAACCAGGGCGACCTTACCTTCCAAGGGCTTCATGAATCACCTCCTGCACTTTAGAAAAAGATTCGCCAGGATTGCCTGACTTTTCCATATGATATCTTTGCTTCGTAAGAAAGGCAATGATCACTGTTAGGAGTGTAGCACTCTGGAACACAAGCAGGACTAAGGAGTACAGGAAGAAGCTGACAGAAATTACCACCTATTGATTTCAGCTCATTTCTGACGAGATTGAACGCCAGCCACACTTGCAGGGCAAGCACCGGGGTCTTCAAAGAAGCTGATGATTATGCATACAGATGTGGCATGATGCGTGGTCCTTGGGGGCTGTCCGATATGGAGTCTGGTTTACACCCAAATCAGCTTAAAGCATAACTCAACATCGGGACCTATTCATGGACGGGGAGAGGAGAGGAGCCAGTCCCTGCTTCACCGTTTTTATGGCAACGAGGGTTTAGATGCATCTTGCGCAAAGAACTGCCCAGAACGAGCAAAGATTTCCGTTGGCGTGCCGAGATAGTGTTTGAGCAGCACGTCCGCATCCCATGGATTCTTTGCTTTGGAAATCTCAATCAATTGCTTCGGAGAAAGTTGCAGACCGTACTGCCACGGGGAAGCGAGGGCGGTATTGATGAGCGGAAAATCCGAGCCATAGAGAAGTCTCTCCTTGAACTCGGGCCGTGTGAGTGCTTCCTTCAGATAATAATGTTTGTTTATCAGGGTTAGTGAGGAAATGTCCGAATACAGGTTCGGATATTCACGCATCAAACGAGCGAGTCGGTCGCTGCTCCGCTCACCGTGATATCTTCCGGTAGATGCTATGTGCGCGGCAATGACCCTCACGCCCAGGCTCAACGGCAGCCGCAGTTTGTCCGGATCGCAGAAACCGTCGGCTGCGGAAGTGAAAGAACGCTCCTGACCGGCATGAGACAGCAACGGAAGATTCAACTCGACGAGCTTGCGATAAAACGGTATTATACGCGGATCGGATGGATCAATTTCCATGATCGAAGGAATCCATTTCACGAGCACTGCACCGTGCGCCTTGGCCCAATCCAGACGCTCCAGGCCGTCTTTGCGATAAGGATTAACCGAAGCGCCGAAGAGCAGATTGTTGTGTCTCGCCACCGCATCAGCAACGAACTCGTTCGGCACGTAAATCTCGGTCCGATTCGTGTCGAGCATTCCATCCTTGCCGACAATCCCGTCCAACGCAAGCAACACGGCTTTTTTGACGAATGTGCTTTGTGAGAGCAATTCTGAAGTTCGGTCCGCTATCAAGCCATCGCCTTTTTCTTCCAACTCACTTTGTGATACACCGAAAGCCCGCAAGTAAATCTTGAATTTCCAACTGCCACGTAGCTTCGATGAAACGAAACATCCACTGTTGCCGGCTCCAATCCCCGCAACGTGACAATGTATGTCCACTATCCCTGGCGGCAGAGGCTCAATTGGGCGGTACGGCCCGGCGAATGATGGCACGTGCACAAATAGAATCAATATAATAAAGAGGAGTATTCGCCATCGCCCCACCATGAATCTTTCTGTTCGTTTCATAGGATAGTGACCCCTATTGCTTTGTGCCGCCCCTGACATATTCGTTGGTTTAAACCACAACCTCTTTCAGCTTTATGGATCAGTCCTAATCTCATTAGACATAGCGATATCTTTAGCGTCAGGAATATCTTAGTTTTAACAAAGCCGGATCTTCCTGTGTAACTGCAACTGATCTTCTCTTTCCGAACTGCACTTAGATCAGCGTGCCTTCAAAAGCCAATTTTTTGCTCTTTCATATAGAGCAATCAGGGATTCTCCGCCACTTAGTCTCGGGACATCTCGATCTACATTATATCCAATTTTTGTTTGGAGATATGCCAAGTACTTATATTCCACCGGAAATTGACCTAATATAGTTTCATCCAGGTTTATTTTTTGATTTATATTTACTGGATCAATCCTATCTTTATCGCAAATTGTTTCGCGGCTTACCAATCCCCACTTGCTCTTCCTTTTCTCCCATAAATCTTGATGTCGTGCATATGTAGTTACATCACATAGTATTCCATCAAGCATAGCTCTTTGTAAAATAACGAACCTTGTCAATGAAGTTGCTCTTCCTTCTTTAACTTCTATGGCTGATCCACCAAGAATATGCATTATATTAAGACCGTGTTTTACTCCTTCTTCAGTTGTCTTTATAAATTCTTCATACGGACCATCAAACCACGTCGCTTTCATCCTGCCATCTTCGTGCCAGATGGTTCTAAATTTATCCCAAAGTAGAGAATCTCGATATACAGCCCATCTTTCAATGAGATCCCTGATAATCATAACATCTTGCATTTGTCTGTCCACAATATTCTCCTAAAAAAAGCTTTTATAAACCCGCCAAACATGTTCTATCCAGTTCTCGCATTCAATCATTCTGTTTTCGCTAATACCATACATCTATTTGCGGGCGAAGCGAATCAGCCTACCATAACATGCCGCCCCCGAACCTGGAAGACGTTGCTCTATATTTTAGCCCGGGTCACAAAAAAAGCAAAATTACGCTCAAAGCGAAGCGGAACGTTAAGAGAAATGTTTGTGTTGTGTTCACAGAAGAATCACCCCATCGATTTCCGTTAGAAAGATTGTATAGATTGCTTCTTTGTGAAGAACATACCTTCAGTCAACAACAAATATCCTCTGCTCGGCTGCTCGGGCGGTGAAGCAGTAACAACAAAACAGCCTAGTGACCTCCCGCGTCAGGTGCAGTGGGTAGTTATGCATTTTGCTTATTCCAATAGGAGAATGTTATCATGTCACTCGGTCCAAGAATGACCCAAGATCAGTGGGATGTTCTCAAAAAACTCGTTTCTACCGAGCTTCCTAATATCGTCGATCTTTTCAGAAGGGATGTTTTGAGTATAAAACTCCTTTCCTTTCTGTGTGAGAACATGGGGATTGTGGACGACATAGTGCATGACAAAAACCTTACGAATAGTTGTGGACATGATACCATTCAATTCGAGACCGATGATAGCGTAGAGCATAAAATATTCTGATAGCTTGGCATCAAATTCGATCGTGCCGTCTGGATCGGGCTCTTGATCAGCATGTTTAAAGAAATTATAAGAAGCTTTCAGGCATCTGCGGAATTCGCTCATGTATTCGTCCTTAATAACAAGGGTATCAAGAAGCAGATCACGACCCTTCCGATGGCTATTGATGTCATGAATTATCTGATAGGCAGAACAGGCCAGAGTATGAACAGAGATAGGATCGCCCTCCTTGAACCAGAGTTCTATTGCCGTATCAAGCTGGCGTTGAGCAGAATCAATCTTTTTTACGGTTTCCTTCATATTGTAGCGCATAACACTCTGGCTTACTGACCCTGCGCCAATGACGCCCGATTTGCAACAAAGACGGTATCGCAGGGTTCGGGTGCAGCCAACTCGTTCAATGTTCATGTCCGCAGATTTGCAAGGGGTTGCATCTGGAGGTCTCTCAGGATCGCATTCATTATGTCTATGGCTTGTTGACGCTCTTCATCCATCCATTGACCAAGACCTAGGTTGGCCCGCAGAACCGCGTCGGGCGGTTTAAAACCCGATCGGCCCTGAAAATGGAGGAGCATTCTGTGTAGTCCCACAGAATCCGCGAATCGTCTGCGAATCTCCTCGACTATGGCTGCGATCTTGTCCAGCTCCTCGCGCCATCGTGGGTTAACTACGCACGACTTGCCTAGTGAACGCTCCAACACAGTTCCGTCCCTTGTCTTCCAATACCCCGTATTCAAAGCGAGGAGGGTGTCTTGCATTGCTTCATCGAAGTCAGCGAAACTCATCTCTTGGTGGAAGTAGGTTCTAAAAGCGGGCCGATCAAGACACTGGGCAAAGAAGGTGACGAGTTTCTTGTCCCTGCGCCACTCGGGACTACCTGGTTTCCATTTCCCTTCCTTCTTGGTGAGATCAATCGTCCGTTTACGGTGCATCTTCAATTCAACTGGTGTATAGACCCTGGTTGTCCGGCCTTGTGAGTAGTCGGTGTGCACCTCATCGTGACAAGGAGGGCAGAGGGGAATGCCATTCTCGATCTTGTCGTCACCTGGAACTATATGATGCACTTGGACGCGGTGGAGATGTCCGCATATGCAACACCGCCTGCCGCAGTCGGCCAGTAGCTGAGCTGCTTCTGTCTTATCGAATGGCATCGCCTCTCCTTTCATTCATCGAACAATTAATATACGGCCATCTAAGCTTTGTTGCCTTTTATTATCTTGAGTCGATGAATGTCAGAGTTGTAGGGTCAGTGACTCGTGCCGGAAAAACGCTGGTAAGTACCCAATTAAATCAAGAATACCACCGTTTTTAAGCAAAGCAAGAAAAATCGTAGTTGTTCTTTGCCCACCTGTCCATCGGAGACACTAAAATTAGGAGCTGCGCTATGCGCTGCGCACAGTCAACGTATATTCAGACGCAGTATCCGCGGACTTAAAGCGTCATAGCTTAAGGGCCGCGGCGTGAGTGGAGACAGGCTTGGAGTGGAAGCTTCAGATGGGACGATATGCCGGGCTCTGCTGGCGCGGACGTGTATATGCATACATGGAGCAGCGCAGAGTCCGGCAGAGCGTTGCAGGTGGAGTTTTCCGAACAACCCTGCCTCCAAACACACACCATACACGCCTTTCGGCCTTAAGCAGTTTCAATCTGGCGGCGCAGAGACGCTCTCCGCGAGAAATAGGCATCAGCTTGCTTGACAATACGATTAGTCGGGGCTATAGCTATCTATATATGTGGAGCGTACCTCTGTAAGTTATGAGCCGAAAGGCCTATTCATAAGGAATAGAGGAGGGGAGGATGTCCAGAAAGAAAAGAGTCGCCATATTAACCGGAGGCGGTGATGTGCCCGGATTGAATGTGGCCATAAAGGCAGTTGTGGAACGCGCCCATTCAAGCGATGTTGAAGTGATGGGGATCCGCAGGGGCTGGATGGGACTTATGTGCATCAACCCCGACGACCGCGTTACCATCGAGAAATTTACCATGCATCTCAATCCGGATAATGTGCGGACCATCGACCGTACGGGAGGAACTATCCTTCACACGTCCCGGACCAATCCGGGAAGCGCCGACCCCAATGAGGTGCCCGGCTTCATCTCCGAGCAGGATCGTGTAATCAGTATGAACGGGAAGGTTGACTGCACACGCCACATCGTACGGGTACTCGATACCCTTTCCATCGATGCGGTCATTCCCATAGGGGGAGACGACACCTTGAGCTATGCATGCCGACTCCACAAGGAAGGGGTGCAGGTCGTTGCCATACCCAAGACAATGGATAACGATGTCTTCGGCACGGACTTTTGTATCGGCTTTTCTACGGCTGTGACCAGATCGGTAGATACAATCAATGCACTGCGCACCACCGCGGGCTCGCACGAGCGGATCTGCGTGGTGGAGCTTTTCGGCAGAAACTCCGGGGAGACATCACTCTTTGCCGCATACCTTGCCGATGTTGACCGGGCGCTCATCTCTGAGGTCCCCTTTGATATGGACAGGCTCATCAGTTTTCTTGTGCATGATCGCTCCGAGAATCCGTCAAACTACGCGATCATGACCATCTCCGAAGGCGCTCATCCAATTGGAGGATCGGCGCTGGAAGAAGGTATGGAAGACGCCTACGGGCACAAGAAACTGGGCGGCATTGGGTATGCGGTCGCACAGGTGATCAAGGAAAGATCGGGCGTGAACACCATATACCAGCAACTTGCCTACATCATGCGTTCGGGAACGCCTGATTCGCTGGACCGTATGGTTGCGGTCTCTTACGGGAGTCTGGCGCTCGACCAGGTGACCATGGGCCACAGCGGACGTATGGTGGCCCTCCAGCAGGCGAGCTACACAACCGTACCTCTTGAAATGGTCATAGCCGCAAAGAAACGGGTCGATGTGACGGCGCTCTATGATATTGAGACGTACAGACCGAAAGTGCGCGACACGCTGGGTAAGCCCATGTTCCTTTATTGAATACGGATCGGCGGGGCGGAGGGCGAGAGGCATCCTCCGGGAAGATAATCTGTTTCTTTACTGCGTTCCCGGTTATTTCAAAGTAAAGTCAACGCGGCTGTCTTTGAGCTTCTCCTTTTTCTCCGGCGCAAGGGATTTGGGTTCTATGATGAATAGTCTCCCCGCGTCAATCTGACCTGCCTTGAGAATCGTCTCCTTGACTTTGGTTGCACGAGCGATGGCCAGTGCCCGTAAGTCTTCATCCTTTACCGGCGTATTGGTCAGCATGAGCTTCTCCATCTCAGGCACAGGTATCGTCTTCTCTAAGCCTATGATGTCGTGAGGTTTGGGGAATTTCTCTGCCTTATAGGCAAGTCTCAAGTATTTTTCGTACTCCTTGGGCTCCACTTTCACGTCGTCAACGGCGATATCAGTGGTGCTCTTTTTCAAGAGTTCTTTGAGCTTCTGGGCCTTCACCTTTTTTTGGAAGAGATACTGTTTGAGACTTTCCCTGTCACGCTCTATATCCACATGGCCGGTGATATCGAGGTTGAGTGAAGGTCTGTCCTGCAACGCCTTGGCCAGGTCGTTGACCTTCTTGAGGCCGGCGTCGGAAAGCGTGGCGCTTCCGGGATCGAATTCCACGTATCCTAAGTCCTCGCCGCCACCGAAGAGAGAGCCGATGAGGGCAAAGGGCGCGGTTGCCGCTTTGGTGAGAAGGTTCATGATGACTTTGAGAACGATTCTCCACACACTGAATTGCGGATCATCGAGGCTCCCTGTGACGGGGATATCAAGCTTGATCTGTCCTCGTCTGTCTTTTAGGAGTGCTATGGCCAGCTTCACGGGAAGCTTGGTCGCGGCGGGACTCTCAATCCTGTTTCCTAACGTGAGCTGGTCCACGAAAATTGTGTTCTTCGAATCGAGCTTTCTTTTTTCGATGAGATACTGTACATCGAATGAGAGTTTGCCTTTCTCCACGGTGTATCCGATATACTTGCCCGAATATGGTGTGGCCGGACTTAGTTCCATGTCCTTGAAGGACGCCTTAAGGTCTACGTAGAGATCGTCACGGAGAGGATTGATCTTTCCCGTGATTTCGAGCGGGGCGAAGCGGTCGTAGAGCGCCCTTAGTTCCATGTCCGCTAAGGTGTCCACCTTTGATGACAGACCCGAGACCCTGCCCCCGATTTCGGTAAGTTGACCCGAAAAATTGGGTGTTACCGTGTGATCGTTGAAATCAACAGCACCTCCCTGAAGGGTTACCGTATCAATTTTTACAGCCATGGGTTGTTCTTTTGGTTTCTCTTTAGTGTCGGGGGAGCCCTTGGGACTTGCCGGCTGTTGGGTGGGCTTGGCTGGGGAAGCCCCGCCGCTGCCATCCTGTTTGACAAATACATCCTGTAAGTTCAACGTGCCGTCAGGGTTCACAGCGATGTGGGCGGCAAAATTGGTGAGGGCCACGCTCTTGATAGTGAGAGAAGCGGACTCGTCCTTGTAATCGATGCCGGTCAGATACAGCGATTCCATGCTGAACATATCTGCGCCGGTCTCTTTATCCACCGCTTTAAAGCCGGTAACAGATGCCCCGCCCGCAAAATGGCTGGTGAGCCCCTGTTTCTCCTTCTGCGACAGGGCAAGGGAGCCGTTTGTATTGACAGCGCCGCTTGTGACAGCGATCTTGACCTTATCCGTGAAGTATGGCTGAAAGGGACGAATATCGATGTTCTTGACGGACAGCTTGGCGTCCACAGTAAGCGGAGTCAAGCCCACTGCTCCGTCCACGCTTATCTGACCTTTCTTGTTGAGTAACAACGAGGTGGAGAACTTACCTTTGCTATCCTTAGCGAGAGACAGTCCTTCGCCCCTGACCGTCAGTTTGTCGATGCCTATGTCCACGGGATTTTTGAGCGACTGGTCGTTGAAGGTCACCTTTCCATCGGTAAGCTCGAAGAGGTCTACGAGTAATTCGAGAGGTAAAGCCTGGTCCTTGGTGGCGGACCGGGCATCTGTTTTGACTACGCGGCCTGCCTCACTCACGTTTTTTTCCTGTTTCTGAGATGCGGGCAGGATATTGAGATCGCCCTTCCTGTCCCTTTTTACAGTGACTTGCGCTGACTGAACGGATACCTTTCCGAGATGCACCTTTTTCGCGAAAGGCTCCACGGGGTTCAGAGAAACGGTAAGCGTAGGCACGCTGACGAGCGGACCACCTTGACTGTCGTTTACGAGAAGTTTCGTAAGGGCCAGATCACCCGTGAGCACCAGGGAAGGCTCCCTGCCCTGAGGGTACTCTATAAAGACAAGGTCCACTTTCACGGTGAGAAGACCGGAGCGGATGGCGTACGGCAGTTTTGCAGGGAGATAAGCAAGGTAATAAGGGAGGTCGATGTCCTTGATATCAATATCGAAGTGTGTTTCGCGCGAATCGATAAACGGTTTTGTCGTGCCCTCAATTACATAAGGGGCGCCATTGATCGTGAGCGAGATCGTGGGGTGTACGTCAGTTTTCACGTCCCGCGGCCGGTTTGACAGACGGGGAACGATGATGTTCAAATCGCGCACCTCATGTTTCTTGTTGAGCGGTTTATCGGTGAAATCCGCGCTGCCATTCTCAATATGAATGTCACTCAATGAAAAAAGAAACGGTTTCGATGGTTTCGCGGGCTTATTCTCTACCTTTTCCTTGGAGGCGAGTCCCTCCAGGATGTCTGAAAAATTATAGGATTTGTCCTCGTTGCGGACAACGCTGATATAGGGGTTTTTGAGGACTATACTGCGAAGGGCGACTGTTCCTTTGAGGATCGAAGGGGCAAACTTTGTCTCCAGCATATCGAAAGAAACAAAAGGGGCGCTTTTGTCTTTTTCCTGAACGGTGAGACCCTTAAGCCTGAACGTCAGGGTAAGAGGGTTGATATAAATCTTCTCAATAGATATGGTCCTGTGGAAAGTCGCAGAAAGCTGCTTTAAGAGTATGGATTTTGCGATGGGAGGAGCGGCGAAAAAGCCAAAGAGCGTGAGCACAACGAACACAAGGGCACACCAGAAGATGATCTTTTTCAATGCCTTCATACGTCCCCCATAAATTTGGAAAACCGCCCGAAAGGTTACGGGCTCTCCCATGAGATTACGAGAAGCCTATCTGTTTCTCAGCCGCTTGATCTTGCCTGCCTCTATAAGTATTCTGCGTCATATCTCCTGCGATTTCAAGCCGAATATTGGCCCGTTGGCGCAGTTTGACTCACCCACCCGCTTACCTACCAAAGCAGAAAGAAAGACCTCGGACACCAAGCTCTGCGAAAGGTGGACTGCGGTATTCTATCCGCATAATGGATCGATATCATTCAGAAAATAGCGGCAAGCCGCCATTTTCTTATAAAGAGTTTACGTGGCGTAAGGCCTTCACGAGCACAGCTGTGCGGGTACCCCGAGGAGGCTTGACTTGGGGGGCGGGAAAGTCATACAATCCGGAAAGTCTCATGGAACGTGCTACACGTAATAGCGTGAGAACGCCCGGGTTCCAGATTCCTCATAGAAACCTTAAGGGAGAATGCACATGAGCACACTCGGCATCGGTATGGTCGGTGCGCGCTACGGCGCGCGGATGCATGTGGCGAATTACGCCAAAATGCCCAGAGATCTCGTTGAGATCCGCGGGGTTTGTTCACGAACAAAAGAAAGCGGTGATGCCCTGGCGCGGGAGGCCCGGATTGCATTTGTCACAAACGACTATGGCTTACTGCTTGCGCGGAATGATATCGACGTAATTGACATCTGCGTGCCGCCCGCGTTGCACCACGAATTTGCTATCCGCGCCGCTCAAGCCGGCAAGCACATCATTATGGAAAAACCACTGACCGGATATTTCGGAATCTCGGGTGATCCCGAACCGATTGGAGCCTGTGTGCGGCGTGCGCGCATGCGGGAGGGAGCGCGCAGCAACGCTCATGCCGTGCGTCAAGTCGTGCGCTCAGCCGGTGTCAGGTTCTGCTACGCCGAGAACTGGGTTTACGCGCCGCCCATCGAAAAAATGCGGCGACTCATCTTAGCCTCCAGGGGATCAATCCTCGAAATTCGCGCTGAGGAGAACCACTCCGGCTCCAACTCGATATTCTCCCGGGACTGGAAATCAACCGGGGGAGGAGCATTGCTGCGTATGGGCGTGCATTCGGTCGGGGCGTGCTTGCACCTCAAACAATGGGAGGGTGAGCTGCGCCAGGGCAAAGGCATCAGGCCCGTTTGGGTGCTTGCCGACACGGCGGATCTGGTCCATAGCGAAGCGTCGCAACGCGCGCGGAAGGCGGATGCCAACCGATGGATCAGTGCGGACCCGGTCGATGTGGAGAACTGGGCAAACGTAGTCATCGGTTTCGAGGACGGCTCACGAGGGACCATTACTGTGAGCGACGTGGGGCTGGGCGGATTGAACACGCGTGTCACAGCCTTTATGACTGACGGTGTGATCAAGGCGAACATGACTGCAAACAATGCAATCGAGACGTATGCCCCGGACGAGTCGATTTTTGACGGGGAATATTTCACAGAAAAACTCGAAACCCGGGCTGGATGGAATCGTCCGAGTTGCGATGAGGACTGGTTTCGAGGTTTCTCTCAGGAGCTTGAAGATTTTGTGGCCGCGATCCGCGATGGAAGAGAAGCACGTTCCGGTATCGATCTTGCGGTAGATTGTGTCAACGTGATATACGCGGCCTATGAGTCTGCCGAGACAGGAATGCGCGTGACTCTCCTGTAAGGGCGAATGTTCACCTGCCACTAACCGACGGGCAAATTCCGGCCGAGGCTTTCCTCTCTCTTTGGGGCCACTGTTACCTTTGAGCTGAGACAGAATTCCCGCTGTGTCGGGCTCGGAAGGTCTTCTCTTTAGCCATTCCTTATCATCCTCCGTGATAAACAGGCTTCTTACAAAAGACTTGATATTTTCAAAAGCTGTGGGATAATGAGAAACAGAGGCAAAAAAAGCCTGGCGGTCTAAATGGAATATATTATCGGTCTCCTTCAATTTCTGTCTGGCAAAGATTTTTCGGTCCCCCTTTGGGAAGTTTTGCTCCTGGTTATGACTACTTCCGCCTGCCTCTTACTCGGTCGACACAAGTTAGGGTTGATCGTCTCTTATCTGTTCGTCTTCTATTGGGGGTTCATATTTAACAGCAAATATTTTCTCGGTATGGTGGGCGAGTCTTCCTGGGGCTTATATATCTATGTTATATGCGGTGTGGTGATGGCCCTGGTTTTTATTGTGGGTTTTTTTGTTCACAAGTAAACTTAAATCGGGCTTAACACGCACCGTATCCTCACACCTTGCGTCTCAAGAATTGAGCCTTGGGGTTGCTAGGACCTCATCAAGGAATCGACAGCTGCAAGGGCGTCGAGTTTGCATAATGTGGCAATAACCTGATATGATTTCCCATAATGGAAATATCTGAAAATGCTCTCATCAAGAAATTGAAGAGGTTTGAAAAGAGGGACCCTCGGGTCATACGCGGCATTGGCGATGACGGTGCTGTGATTGCAATGAGAGGCGGTCAATACGTGCTTGTCCAGGACGCGATGGTGGAGCACGTTCACTTCGAGTTCTCCTTCCTTAATCCCTATTACGTGGGAAAGAAGGCCGTTCAGGTGAATATATCTGATGTCCTCTCCATGGGGGCTATGCCGCTCTATTTCCTTGTCACGATCGGCCTACCCGCCGGGATCAGGTCTCAGGACATTGAAAGACTCTACAGGGGCATGAGGGACGCATCAAAACAGTTGAATATGAACCTCCTCGGCGGTGACACGGTGTCATCGCAGACGTTCTTCATCGATATTTCCATGGTGGGGAAGCTCGTAGCCGGAGCCTATTTCGGACGGGACAAGGCGCGAGACGGAGATCTGATTGGGGTTACGGGATATCTGGGCGAAGCAGCCTACGGACTGCAGCTGCTCGTTGAAAAAGATGCACAAACGAAAGGTGCTGCGCGGTGTATCAAACGATTTATGGACCCCGTTTCGCCCTACACTTTCTGGAAGGAATTGATGAAACATGATATAACAGTTGCCATGATGGATATAAGCGACGGGCTTATCATCGATCTTGAACGAATGATGCTGGAGAGCAACAAGGCTGCAAGGATACACCTCGAAAGCGTGCCCGTCCCGCAACTCCTCCGCAAAAACGGCATGGAGGAGCTTGCCCTTACAGGCGGTGAAGATTATCAGTTCCTCTTCACCTTTTCGCCGACAAAGCTCGCCCGCATGAAAGCACTGAAAGACAAGGGACACATGGTTTCAATTATCGGAGAGGTAACGGGGGGCAGGGGTGTCCGAGTCTTTCGGGAAGGTAAGGAAGTGAGACTTAAGAGAAAGGGATACCAGCACTTCAACGGAACATCTCATGGATAAAAAGATATTCGTCAGAGACATCACTGAAGAGGGGGCCACGGTCAACGACTATTTTGTGGTGTCGAGAAAAGGGACCTATACAACCAAAACCAACGCGAAATACATCAGCCTGAATCTCAAGGACAAAAGCGGCGTTATAGAGGCAAAAGTCTGGGAGAGGGTCGATGAATTGAACAGTCTTTTCGAAAAAAACGACATCGTCTACGTCAAGGGCAGACCAAGGGTCTATCAGGAAAAACTGCAACTCAATATAACGGATATAAAGAGGGTGGACGAAGAACTGCCTTTCGAGCTCATACGCCAGTTCTTCCCTGAAAGTGAGACCAATTGTGATGCCTTAAAGGAAGAATATTTCAAGGTTACGGGAGAATTTAAGAATCGCGCCATAGGCGGACTTTTTACCCTGATAAATGAAAAGAAGGAGATGCTGGAAAAATTCTTCTTCTACCCCGCTTCCATCGGCGTGCACCATACCTACGTCGGAGGCCTTCTCGAACATTCTCTGTCCATGACGCGAATGGCCCGTACGGCCGCTGAAGCCTTAAGGGGAGATCTCGATATTATCCTTGCCGGGTGTTTGCTCCACGATATCGGCAAGATCGAAGAGATCGACGTGAAGAGGGGATTCAGGTACACGGACCGAGGAAGACTGATGGGGCATATCGCGCTAGGCGTGACCATCCTAAGCGACCTTATCCGTGAAACAAAAGACTTTCCCGATCACCTTGCCGATGCCCTCTACCATATTATTGTAAGCCACCATGGTGTTGAAGAATGGGGATCTCCGAAGAAACCGATGTTTATTGAAGCGCTTGTGGTCCACTACCTCGATAACCTCGACGCCAAAGTTATGGGCGTTAAGGAACACATGAAGGAAAACATGGAAGACGAAAGGTGGACCGAATATCACAGGCTATACGAATCTCGATTCTACAAAATTCCGGAAGAATGATCATGGAAGTAAGAAGGGTATTTGTTGACAAACTGAAGATGAAGAACGGCATGGCCCTGGTGACCGGGCCCATGCATAAATATGTGGTTTCCGTTCTCAGAAAAACGTTGGGAGACAGGATCGACCTCATTGACGGAAAAGGGTATCTCTACCGGTGTGTCATACACAGCATCAAGAGCAGGGAACTTTATGTGCAGATCCTCGATGTAGTTCACAAGCCGGATGAGAAAAGACCCAAAGTGACGCTCTGCGTGAGCCCCATTAAGGGCCCCCGGATGGACTGGCTGATCGAAAAGGCCACGGAACTGGGCGTAGAGAAAATCGTGCCGACGATTTTCAAAAGAACTGTCGTGAAGTTCGAAGAGAAAGAAAAAGGCAAGCTCGAACGATGGAAAAGGATCGCCGCTGAAGCCTCCCGGCAATCCGGACGATTTACCGTCCCCGAGATCGGGGCGTCTACACCGCTGAGGGGCGTGGCCCCCATGATCATTTCCGTCAAAAACCGTATCGTGCTCTACGAGAAAGAAAAACAGAACACGCTGAAGGGACTTTTCTCATCATCGCTCAAGGGCGAGATGTGTGTGGTAATCGGACCTGAAGGAGGGATCGACGAATCTGAAATCGACTGGCTCAAGGAAAACGGTTTTACTTCGTACACCCTGGGAGAAAGCATATTCAGAACTGAAACGACCCCGCTCGTGATCCTCTCCATCATTCTTTACGAGTACGGCAAAAAATAAAGAGCGGGAAAGGGTAGTTCAAGGACATGGCGGGCACGTATGCAAAGGGAGGGATAATGGGGAATCAAGGAAAGTCAGGTTGTGGATGTCTTGTATTCATCCTTGTGATCTGTATGGTGCTTGTGGGTGTGCTTATTCACCCCTTCAGCCTGAGACTCATGGCGAAACAAATGAGATACGAGGATAAAATAGTTCCCAGCGACAGTGTCTTTGTGCCCAGGTTCGTGGAGGACAGAAATGGCGAGCTTTATACCGAAGCTTTCAGGGAATACTGGGCCGGGAACTGTAAAGCGATCTACGTTGAAGAGGACAGGATTTTCGGCATAGGCATAGCCGATCTGGTTGCAAAGATGGCTCAGACCAAGGGTATCAAGGAGAATATCGTAAAGCCCGTAAGTGCTGAGGGTGAGGAAGATGCCAGGCTCACCACGATAAAGGAGAAATTTCAGGCCATGGGAGTCAAGAAGGTCATCATCCTCGTTCCTGAATATGCTTCGAGGAGATTTCATGACATCTTTGATTCCTCGCGGGGCCAGGCCAAGACCTTGTTCATGATAAAGCCCGTAGAGGTTTCCTATTTTAAGAAAGACAGATGGTGGAAAGACGGCACGTCGCGCATAGTTTTCGTAAAGGAAGTCTATGAACTCGGATCGTACTATTTTTCAGGATTCAAAACCGGACAAAAGCGAAAGATAGACCAGTGAAACGTTGGAATGGCCGGCATCGAGACCACCCGGGGTCAGGCTAACCCTCATAAGATGTGCTGAAAGGTTCTTCACTGTATGGATGAACGAGTCGCACTCATCGCCCTTTCACGGTTGAGGCGTGTGAGCAACATAGTGAAAAGGGACATTGCTCTCAGCTTTGACAATATTGGTGACCTTTTTGAAAAGAAGGTGGGCTGCTTAGATGGCGCCGTGCGAAGCGCCGCCTCTTCTTTTAAAGGCTGGGGAAAGATCGAAAGCGATCTGAAAGTACTCGATTCCATGGGTGGGCGGATCGCGACCATACGGGATGCGGAATATCCGCCGCTTCTCAAACATATTCCTGACGCGCCGGTCGTGCTCTACAAGAAGGGTTCCCTCGACGCCGGCTGCAATATGCTGGCAATAGTCGGCTCACGGAGGGCCACTTTTGAGGGTATGAATCTTGCCGAGAAGATAGCTGAGACGCTCTCCTCCGTGGGAATAACCGTTGTGAGCGGTTTTGCCAGGGGCATCGATTCATCGGCTCACAAGGGCGCTGTTAAAGGAAACGGAGGCACCGTTGCCGTATTCGGCTGCGGTGTCGATGTGTGCTATCCACCGGAGAATAGACAACTCTACGGGCATATTGCGGAAAAGGGTCTTCTGATCAGTGAGTACGGCCCGCAGGAAGAGCCGCTTCCATTCCACTTTCCCGAGCGGAACAGGATCATAGCAGGGTTATCCAAGGGTATTCTCGTGATCGAAGCATCAAAGAAGAGCGGCTCGCTGATCACGGCGCGGCTTGGTCTCGAATACGGCAGGGAAGTCATGGCGATTCCCGGCAGCGTCTTTCGTGACGAATATAGAGGAGCCAATGCCCTGATCAAGCAGGGGGCCAAGCTCGTTGAAAATATCGACGACATTGTATCAACCTGTTTTCCCGGTCTTGTGTTGAAACCCAAAGAGCCTGCTAACATCAACAGGGAGGAAGAGCGCATCTTTTCGATCATCGGTGCCCTGAAAATTCACGTGGATGAAGTCATCGAAAAGAGCGGCATGGCGGCAAAGCAAGTCATGGCTATCCTTACGAAACTTGAAATGAAGGAACTCATCCGCGAAACGCCGGGCGGGTTCTATATGAAAAGGTAATCAAAGATCGGTACTTCCGATAAAAAAAGAGATGGATTTGATTTTCGGGTTATTTTCGATTAGGATACCTGAGCACGAAATTCCGTTCTCGTGAAGGATGGGGCGGTCTCTTTCCTTCACGGCGCGGCCGAGAAGAGAAGGGAGAGGCGCTTTAGTGGCTGTCACCGCACATAACAAATTGAAAATCTCGCGCAGGTTCACTGACGGTGATTCCTGGAGGAAGACCGATACCGAACCCCCGCAGAGGAGAACATAGATGGGAAAATCACTTTTAGTTGTTGAGTCGCCCACCAAGATGAAGACGCTTTCCAAGTACCTTGGCAAAGGTTTTACGATTAAGGCGACTTACGGACATATCAAGGACTTGCCGAAAAGCAAACTCGGTGTCGATATTGAGAAAGATTTTACGCCTCATTTCATGACGGTCAAGGGTAAATCAAAAGTCGTTGAGGAGTTGAAAAAGGCAGGGAAAGAGGCCGACAAAATATACATAGGTTCAGACCCCGACCGGGAGGGAGAAGCCATTGCCTTCCACGTAGCCGAGGTGATCGGGAAGAAAAAAGAAATAGAACGGGTCCTTTTTCACGAGATCACGAAGAAGGGTGTACTTGACGCCCTGAAGGCGCCGACTCACCTGGACGAGGCGAAATACAACGCGCAAAAGGCGCGACGCATCCTGGACAGACTCGTGGGCTATAAGATCAGTCCATTGCTGTGGGAGAAGCTGAGCTATGGGCTTTCCGCGGGGAGGGTCCAATCGGTGGCGCTCAGGCTCGTGTGTGACCGGGAAGAAGAAATAGAAAATTTCCAGAAAGAAGAATACTGGATCATAGAGGTCGAGCTCAAGCTCCCGACAGGGGAAGAAATCACAGCTACCCTCGAAAGAAAGGGAGGGGAAAAGATCAGGGTGCCCTCGGAAAAAGAAGCCGAGGAGATAAAAAGACAGATAGCCGGTAAGCCGTTTACCATTGCCGATATCGAAACGAAAGAGAAAGACCTGGTGCCGCAGCCGGCATTTATCACGAGCAGGCTTCAACAGGAGGCGTCACGGGTGCTTCGCTTTTCGCCCAAAAGAACGATGATGCTGGCGCAAAAGCTCTATGAAGGCGTGGAGATCGGAAAGGAAGGCCAGGTAGGTCTCATCACTTACATGAGAACGGATTCAGTGAGGGTATCGATGGAAGCGATCACCGAAGCGAGGAGTTACATCGAGAATAGCTTCGGAAAAACATACGTACCTCAAAAACCAAATTTCTTCAAGAACAAGAAAAGCGCTCAAGATGCCCATGAGGCCATACGTCCAACGTCGGTGTCACTTACACCCGACAAGGTAAAGCAGTTCGTTGATAAAGACCTCTTCGCCCTCTATAATCTCATATGGAAACGGTTTGTGGCGTCCCAGATGGCCCATGAAAAGGTCGAAATTACAACGGCAAATATAGTAACCGGAGACTTTCTCTTCGTCGCAAAAGGGGAGCGGGTGCTCTTTGACGGCTTCGCAAGAATTTACGAGGAGAAGTCAGACGAGGAAGAACAAGGATCACAGCTTCCCCCCATGGCAAAAGGCGGAACGCTCTCGCACGTCGATACCATTTTGAAACAACGCTTTACAAATCCTCCGCCCCGTTATTCGGAAGCATCGCTCATCAGAGCCCTTGAGATGAAAGGTATCGGAAGACCGTCCACCTATGCGACTATTGTGAGCACGGTGGAAGACAGAGATTACGTAAAGAAGGAGAAAGGAAGGCTCGCACCCACACCCCTCGGAAGAACCGTCAACAAGGTCCTGGTTGAGTTCTTTCCTGTGATCGTTGACGTCGGTTTCACGGCGAGAGTGGAAGAAAGGCTCGATCTTATTGAGGATGGACAGAAAGATTGGGTCAAAACCCTGCAAAGGTTCAATTCCGCTTTCCAAAAGGAACTGGACAAAGCAAAAGAGACCATGAAAAGTCTGAAGAAGGAAGAGAAGAAGACCGATATAATTTGTGATCAGTGCGGCAAGCACATGCTTCTCAGATGGGGAAAGAACGGCGAGTACCTTGTCTGCTCGGGAAAGCCAGAATGTAAGAACAAGAAGAATGTCAGGGTTGGTGAGGACGGAACTATCAGCGTTGTGGAACAGGAGATCAAAGGGACCTGCCCGAAATGCGGTGGAAACCTCATTGAGAAGAGAGGCCGGTTCGGCAGATTTCTTGCCTGCAGCAATTATCCGGATTGCAAACATACTGAGGCGTACTCCCTCGGTTTTCACTGCCCCGAGGAAGGGTGCACAGGAAAACTCGTTGAGAAGACCTCCAAAAAGAAGAAGAGGTTTATCAGTTGCTCGCAGTATCCGAAATGTTCTTTTGCTACAAATAAGGAGCCGGCGGAAGGACCCTGTCCGGTTTGTGGCGCTCCCACGCTCTTTTCCTTTAGAAGAAGTCCGCTCTGTCTTCGTAAGGGTTGTGGATGGAAATCAAAGTAATCGGCGGAGGGCTTGCCGGTACTGAGGCTGCATACCAGATCGCAAGAAGAGGCAGCGCGGTAGCCCTCTATGAAATGAGGCCTGAAGCTTCTACCCCGGCACACAAAACCGAATACCTTGCGGAGCTTGTCTGCAGTAACTCTCTCAAATCAAAGGACCTGGGCAATGCCCACGGGCTTATCAAAGAGGAGTTGAAAAGACTTGACTCTCTTATCATCGAAACTGCGGAAGAGTCTGCCATTCCAGGCGGCAAGGCGCTTGTTGTGGATCGAGAGAAATTTGCACAAAGAGTGACGAGAAGGATCGAGGACCATGCTCTGATCCGTATCGTCCGGGAAGAAGTGAAGGACGTGCCACCCGGGGTTGTGATTATCGCAACGGGGCCGCTGACAAGCCCAGATCTTACTGAGAAGATACGCTCACTCACCGGGGAAGAAAATCTCTGGTTCTTCGACGCAATTTCCCCCATTGTCGATGGCGGCTCGGTCGATATGGAACATGCGTTCTATGCATCGAGGTATATTAAGGAGGAAAGCCACGACTATTTGAACTGTCCGCTCACGGAAAGGGAGTACGATTTATTCTACGAGGAGCTGATAAGAGCCCAAAGGGTGGACCTCAGAGAATTTGAAAAGACCTCCTATTTCGAAGGCTGTTTGCCCATCGAGGTCATGGCCGAGCGTGGCAGGCAGACGCTCTTGTATGGGCCCATGAAACCTGTGGGCCTTACCGACAAACGAACCGGAAAGCGGCCTTTCGCCGTGGTACAGTTAAGACGGGAAAACGCGGCAGGCACTATGTTTAATATGGTCGGATATCAGACAAAATTGAAATACCAGGAACAGGAAAGGGTGTTCAGGTTGATCCCCGCCCTTAAAAACGCGCTTTTTCTGAGGCACGGGAGCATTCACAGGAATACATATATTCATTCCCCGGTTGCGCTCAAGAGCACATTGCAACTCAAGGGACATGGTGATATTTTTTTTGCAGGGCAGATAACCGGTGTCGAGGGGTATGTCGAAGCGACGGCCATGGGATTACTTGCGGGTATTTCGGCGCATTTGTATGCGCACGGGAAGACATTCACTCCACCGCCAGGACACACGTGCATAGGTGCCCTGCTGCAATACATAACTACTGAGACAAGAGATTTCCAGCCAATGAATGTCAACTTTGGACTTCTTCAGGGCTATGGGAAGAGGGAGAAAGAAAAAGCTGTTGAAAAGGCGCTTAATTCCATCGAGCTGTGGATAAAGGACATAGATGAATAGTGCGGGTGGCGGCCGAAAAGTGGTTCCGCGATCGGGTCTGGAGGAGAGATGAATCCGGGTATTGTAAAATTCAAGGAGAAAGCAATTGAGAAGGGAATAGACCTTACAGATGCGTCAGATATATATGCAATCGGACAAAAAGAGCCGTTTCTCGTTTTGGCCTACGCATCGGAGATACGAGAGCATTTTAAGGGAAGAAAGATTAGCCTTTGCGGCATCGTTAATGCCAAATCGGGCATATGTCCTGAGAATTGTAAGTTTTGCGCACAGTCGGCTCACTATCAGACGACGGCACCGGTCTATCCGCTGATATCGGCCAGGGAGATTGTGGAGAAAGGGGAGGCGGCCCTTAAAGCGGGCGCGGGCTATTTCGGCATTGTCACGAGCGGTACCCGTATCGACGACCAAGACGAATGGCAAGAAATATATGAGGCAATTGCAGGTCTCAAGCGGATGGGAATAAAGCCTTGCGCGTCACTTGGTATGCTTGATAGTGAAAGAGCCGCCGGTCTTGCGAGTGCGGGCTTGTTCCGATACCACCACAACCTCGAGACATCGAGGAGTTTCTTCGACAACATCTGTTCGACCCATGCCTATGACGAGGACATCCACACTGTTGCCGTAGCCCGAAGGGCCGGGCTCTCCGTATGCTCAGGTGGGATCATCGGCCTCGGAGAGAAGATGGAGCACCGTATAGAGCTTGCCCTGACCCTCAAGGAACTCAATGTGGACTCGGTGCCCATAAATATCCTGAACCCCATTGCGGGAACCCCCCTCGAGGGCGTAACACCCCTGACACCCATGGAGATTCTTTTGACGGTTGCGCTCTTTCGATTCATTCTGCCCGACAAGGATATCAAATTGTGCGGCGGAAAGGAAAAGAATCTGAGGCAGCTGCTGCCGCTGGCGATTGTAGCCGGATCGAACTCCCTGATGACGGGCAATTATCTCACGACAACGGGACGAGACAGCCGGGACGATGTGGAGATGATAGAAGACCTGGGATGTGGAATAAGTATGTTCTGACCGTTTAAAAGCGACCGAGTCGGCTTTCTGCGAGCCGGTCCAGGTTTCTTAGCCGACCGCTGAGCCGAGTTTGAATATGGGGAGATACATGGCGATGATGAGGCCGCCTAAGACCACACCGAGAAACATCATGATCATCGGCTCCATCATGGCCGTCAGGTTGCCGACGAGATTGTCCACGTCCTCATCGTAGAAGTCCGCAATCTTACCGAGCATACTGTCGAGGGCGCCTGTTGATTCCCCTACTTGGACCATCTGGACTACCATGGGCGGGAATATGCCGGCCTGTTCCAGCGGTTCCGACATGGTCTTGCCCTCACTGATGCGACTTCTTGCCACCAACAATGCGTCTTCTATCACCTTGTTACCGGCGACTTTGGCACAAATGATAAGGCTTTCAAGGATCGCCACACCACTTGTAAGGAGCGTGGAAAGGGTCCTCGTAATCCTTGCCACGGAGGCCTTGAGGGTGAGTACACCAAAAAGTGGAAGCTTGAGGATGATGCCGTCGATGTTCCGTCTGCCGCCCTCGGTCTTGTAATAGCGGAGGAATGCGATGACGACCCCTACGAAAATGAAAAGAGCAACAAGACCGTATATGGATGCGATGAGGTGGCTCAAGTTTATGACGAACTGGGTCGGGGCCGGCAGCTCGGCGCCCATCTCTTTAAACATCTTTTCAAATACGGGGATAACAAACAGCAAAAGGACCATGACCACGCCGATTGCTACGGTGATGATGGCCACAGGATATATCATTGCCGATTTGACCTTTTTCTTAAGCTTCTCAGATTTCTCCATATAGGTTGCCAATCGCTGGAGTACGTTGTCGAGAAGACCGCCCTCTTCGCCTGCAACAACAAGGTTGACGTAGAGTTCGTCAAAACACTGAGGAAAGTCGTGCAAGGCATCTGCAAATCGGGAACCTCCCTCTATCTTAGTTTTTATCTCACGGACGATACCCCTGAAATTGAGGTCTTCGATCTGGTTCGCCAGGATCTCAAGCGATTGCACGAGAGGTAATCCGGATGTGATCATTGTGGACAACTGCCTCGTGAAGAGGACGATATGAAGTCTCTTG
>DATKMQ010000178.1 GCA_035541755.1 Syntrophorhabdaceae bacterium | reverse complement strand
TGTCAATATGTTGAAGAGATCCCCTCCGACAGACCGCTTCAACGCGTATCGTGCGATTGGCTGCCTCTATAAGGGCGCCGGCAACCTCATGCAAGAGATTTCGCTCAACCGTATAGTGGGTCCAATATCCCCGCTTCTCTCCTCTCACCAACCCTGCCTTCCTCAACACTTGCAGGTGTTGAGATACGGCTGCTTTGGAAATACCGAGACGGCTTGACAGAGCCCCAACGCAAAAATCATTTGTCAGGAGCAGGTTGAGGATACGAAAGCGGCTTTCGTCTGCAATGGCCTTAAGAATTGAAATAACGTCATTCATAGTGATGTTTAGATAAGTATATACTTAAATGAATTATTGACCACTTAAATAAATTTGTCAATATAAAAGAAAAGTATGTGGTTAAATATTCTATCGCAAGGGGGAAATGGTTCGGCAATTTTTCGCCGAAAGATACGGATGTCGTCTTAAATGAAAGAAATTTGGAACAAAAGTCGTTCTTTGTCGTTATCATATAGAGAGGTGTCATGAAAGCCCGGAACGATCCTGATCTGATAGAGAGGCTCAAACGAAGCGACCGAAAGGCCTTTGAGCAATTAGTCCACGAATACCAGGACAGGGTCTACAACCTTTGCCGCTACATGCTGAAAGACGCTGAGGAGGCACAGGACGCTGCACAGGATGTATTCATCAAGGCCTATAGAAAGCTTGTGGCTCTCGAGCCCGACGCGTCATTCCTCTATGCATGGCTTTATAGAATTGCCGTTAACACTTGTCTCGATTACAACAAGCGATCTTACCCGAAACCCCTCGAAGACGAAACGTTCGTGGAGAATGTTGCGTCTCCCGATCCATCGCCTGAACATCTCTATCAATCGAAAGAAACGGGCGGGCTTATCCACGCGGCCCTTGCAAAGCTCCCGCAAAAACTCAGGGCGGCTATCGTTCTGAAAGAGATCGAGGCTTTATCGTATGAGGAAATTGCCGAGACTCTGGACACATCAATCGGGACGGTCAAATCCCGCATATCGAGAGCACGAGAGGAACTTCGGCGATATCTGCGGAAAGATTTTTAGGGTGACAAAAGATTTTTGGAACAAAATCGAATCCCCATCGTTTAACTATATGGAGGGAAACAAAATGAAATGTTCCCGGATAAGAAAAATGATTTCCCCTTATGTGGATGAAGAACTCAGCACAGACGATAGAAGAGCGTTCACAGCTCATATTGAGGAATGTGCAGCCTGCAGGAAAGAACTGGAAGATGTCCGGTCGGTCCATGAGTTGTTCGTTTCTGCCGAGAATTACACGGCCCCGTTAGGGTTTGCGACAAGGGTCATGGCGAACCTGGAACAAAACGAGCAGCCGGCGTATTCGCGATTGTGGCGTCTCGTTACCGGCAAGCCGCTCTTCTTGCGGACCGCGGAAGTCGCATTCGCCGTGGTCGTTATGCTGATCGGTGTAATTTCTGGAAATCTTCTTGTATCGGATAGAACACCCGTAAGGCAACCAACCATACAGGAATCCTTTTCTCTCGATCTGTTCCAGGCAACGCCTCCGAATTCAATAGGAGGGGTCTATGTGAAGCTAATGGGGGCAACCGATGAAAAGTAATATTCTGAAATATATCCTCGTCCTTTCCCTGCTCTTGAATGTCTCGCTTCTTGGTAGTGCGGTCTACACCCATTACAAGGAAGCCCGATATCACCACATGGCCCAGTTCTCGGGACCGCACGGCACACTGGCTCCGTTTGCACCCTACGGCCCGGGCATGCTCTTCGAAGAGCTATCCCTGAAACCCGAACAGATGAAGCTGTTCCAGCAAAAGGCACTACTGTTTCACAGCGCCCTCATGAAGAAGAGAGAGGAAGTGGACCGGTTAAGGGGTTCAATGCTCGCCCTCATGCGGGCGGATAACCCCGACAACAAGGCGATCGAGGCTACCATAACTGAGATCAACCAGAAACAGGAGGAGATGCAGAGGACCGTTATCTCCCACATGATCGAGTTCAAGTCCATGCTCAACAAGGATCAGCAAAAGAAATTCATGGACATGATCGAAAACGCGATGGGGGAGCATAGAGAGGCGGTATGTCCATAACAGGCAATTTCAAAAGAGCGGATCGCTCCCGGTTACTTTGTCATCACGGAGTATCGCAATACGGAGGAATATGAATGAACCTGCACTACTTGATTAACGAACTTTATTACCAGAGACGGAGGACCATTGCGGCGATCGTTGGGCTTTCCATAGGGGTTGCCCTTCTGATCATCCTCAACTCCCTCTCGGCTGCATATCGGCAGGCCGCGCATGCACCGCTCAAAGAGATCGGGGCCGATATCACGGTGCAACGACCCGGCAACGTACCGGAAAAGCTTGAAGGGTCTGTCTTCCCCTGTTCGGCTGAAACTATACGTGATGACCAGGTAAAGAAGATCGAGGGCCTTGCGGGGGTGAGAGGCATAGGCAAGGCAGTTCTTCTGTGGGTTTTCGACCCGAACAGGGCCTGGATCGTCCTCGGCATCGAACAGCAGAATGCCGTGGGACCCGCAACGCTCTCTCGCGCCGTTACGGAAGGTCGTTTTCTGGAAGATGGCAAATCAGAAGCGCTTATCGAGAACTCCTACGCCCGGCAATTCAATATCAAAGTGGGTGACACAATATCGGTGGCCAAGCACTCCTATCCGGTGGTGGGGATGATAGACGCCTCCAGGGCGGCAAAGATCGCGGTCGCCAATGTGTATGTGCCGTTAGCGGAAGCACAGAAGCTTGCCGTTGACTCTCCTCAGGTTCAGTCGGTCTCGCCCTTTCAGCAGGCAGACGTTAACCTTCTCTTTATCAAGGCCGATCAGGACAAGATTACAGCGCTGGCCGCGGCTATCCCCGACATCGTTGACAAGAAGGCCGCCATCGGTACCCCTGAATCGTTCCTCAAGCTTCTCGGCAACCTTTTTGCTCTCTCCGGCAAACTCACGATGGCAGCCTCCCTGATCGCTATTATCGTTGCTGTCCTCATCACCTTCAAAACCATGGCGGGCAACATCGCCGAGCGGACAAGAGAAATAGGCGTGCTCAAAGCGGTGGGCTGGACGAACCGTAACGTGGTGACGCAGCTCCTGTCAGAGTCTGTAACCCAGTGCTTCCTCGCAGGTATGCTGGGATTGGCAATAGCCCTCGTAGCGGCGTACGGATTGAGTTTTATGAAGGTCAACATCCCGATCCCCTGGGAGATGAGCCCCACCCCGCACTTCTTGCCCGGCGGCGGCGATCAGATCTTCAAAACACTTAGGCTTCCCGTACATGTGTCATGGACTCTGGCCACATTTTCCGTTCTGCTTTGCGTAGTCATAGGGGGTCTCACGGGCACAATGCTGGGAAGAAATATAGCGACAATCAAACCTTCGGAGGTTTTACGACATGAATAATGGAACAATCCTAACTGGAACCGAACTCAGCAAACGATACGGCGATCTCACCGTCGTTAAAGGGGTATCGCTCTCGGTTGCCACGGGCGAGTTCGTTTGTCTTCTGGGCAAGTCAGGCTCTGGTAAAACAACGCTTTTATCGCTCCTCTCCGGACTGGAACAACCGACTGCTGGCAAAGTTGTGTTGGATGGCACGGATATAACCAGCGCGTCAGAAGATGAGCTTGCCCTCTTTCGCAGAAACAACGTGGGGTTCATCTTTCAGTCTTTCAACCTTATCCCCACGCTCTCGGCGTGGGAGAATGTGGCGCTACCCCTCTTTCCGATAAAGATGCCCGGCGAAGAGCGGGAGAAACGTGCGATGGAACTGCTCGAGAAAATGGAGATGGGACACAGGACGGATCATCTTCCGTCTGCCCTCTCGGGCGGTGAGAAGCAGAGGGTCGCCATCGCACGAGCCCTCATCAACCGCCCCAAGGTTCTCTTTGCCGACGAGCCCACGGGTAATCTCGATTCTGCCACGGGAGATGCGATCATGGAAATCTTAAACAGGCTCCACACGAAGGAAGGTGTCACCATTCTCATGGTGACCCACGACGTAGAACTCGCAAAAACAGCGAATCGTTTGATTCGCATGCACGATGGAGAGGTGATGTCATGAAAAACGTTCTTTTGGTCTGTTCATTGGTTCTGTTCGCTCTTTGTTTTGGTACGACACTTCATGCGGCAACACCCGTCAAGGTCGATGTGCTCTACATGAACCACGGCCCCCTGATGGATACCATCAATAAGATGAAAGCTACTTTCTCCGCGTACGGCAACCAGTTGGCCGTTTCCTGGTACGATTTCGACACGCAGGAGGGGGAGAAGTTCATGGCAAAGATGGGGATCAATCAGCATGTGCCTCTTGTGGTCTGGATTGATGGCAAGCAAAAATGGACAGTGGGGACAAACCAGATAACATTCAGCGGATTCCCCACAGGTTCCGGCCCTAGCTTTTTTCAGGGCAAATGGACCCTCGACGATCTGAAATCCGCCCTCAACCAGGCTACCGGCAAGAAGTGAGGGTATCGTGAATTTCCGTTATGTGTTCGACGAGCTTCGCCACCACCATCAGCGGACACTTGTGAATGTGCTCGGCATTGCTATAGGCATAGCCCTGTTTGTATCGATCAATGCGGTTTCCACTGCGTACCAGAAGGCGGTAAGCCAGCCCTTCAAAAACCTTGGCGCGGATCTGGTCGTCCAAAAGCCGGAGAAGCGTGCCTACGATGCTGCTCAGAGACCGCTCTCCATGAGGGGCATACGGCTGCCCTTTTCAAATCAGCTTCTCTCGGCTTCCGACCTGCAACAACTCGGTTCTCTCAATGGCGTTGCCGCCACAGCATCTTCCCTCCTCCTCTGGGAGTTCGAGGGGGGCGGTTTCCGGACAATCATGGGGGTCGATCTTTCCCAACCGAGCCTTGGCCCCATCAAAGTCAAGGAATGGCTCAACGAGGGCCGTTTCCCCGGTAAGGACGGAGAGGTCGTACTGGAAAAACACTACGCCAAGTTTCATAACACAAAGTTAGGTGGGATAATGACCATCGGCGAGCACCCTTTTACCGTAGTAGGACTCGTCGAAATTAAGGAAGGCTCCCAGATCGCATCCGCGAATATCTACCTGCCGTTGAGAAATGCCCAAGAACTGGCAGGCATTACAGAAGGTGTCAACATTATCTATCTACGGCTTAAGAACCCTTCGCTGCTCGGCCAGGTAAAATCACAAATCGGCAAGGAGTTGCCAGGCATCTCCGTCACGAGCTCCGACTCCTTCCTTGAACTCATGGGAGGTGTATCTAAAATCTCGGATCAGTTTTCATGGCTTGTTTCTCTCATTGCCCTCGGCGGAGCCATATTCCTCATTATAAAGACCATGCTGGCAAATCTTGTGGCACGATCAAGCGAGATCGGGATACTCAAGGCGGTGGGCTGGACTGAAAAGGACGTGCAGAAGCAGCTCATGGGCGAGGCATTGCTGCAGTCGTTCGCAGGAGGGCTCGTCGGTCTTGTCGCCGGTTATCTGATTTCTTACGGGCTGGGATTTTTGTCGATACCTGTGTCAACGCCATGGCAGATCAACCTTACACCCGCCTTTGCAAAAGACGCGGTCACAGCAGTAACGGCGGTAAGGCTTCCGGTCAGTATCTCAGCGGGTCTTACCGCGAGTGCCCTGATGCTTTCGCTCGTGGCTGGCGCTTTGGCGAGCTTCTTCATGGGAAGGCGAACATCGCGCATGAAGCCCGTTGATATTCTGAGGAAGCTGTAGCTTGCCTGTAGTTACCATGGAAGAGAAAAGACCTTGCTATTGTGCACAACAAAATCTATAGATTACCGTTTGAAACTTACAGTATTCTAAGGGTTATTGACTCTGAGGACTTCAGGAAGGAAGCGAGTGCGTGTTCCACCTACAACTCTTGCATTGGGCATATCAAGAAGAACTGAGGATTACGGGAAGAAACGGCGTATGGTACTTTTCCCGATATTACTTAACTCGCCAGTCTTTGCCATCCAACACCCTCCTCACCGCTTCTGCCAACCCCTGCTTACTGACGGGTTTCGTGAGGAATTCTTTAACGCCCATCTCCCTGCTCCTCTCCGGAGAGATATTATCGCTGTGGCCGGTGCAGAGGATGACGGGGATATCTCTTCTTATGTTCAGAAGCTCTTTGGCAAGTTGGGCCCCGGCTATTCGGGGCATGGCATAATCGGTAATCACGAGATCAAAGAGGGAAGGATCAATGGAAAAGGTTTTCAGGGCTTTTTGGCTGTCTGTCATGGCAGTGACTCTGTAGCCGAGTCTCTCAAGGGTGGTTCGGCCCCATTCAACGAGCATCTCCTCATCATCGACAAAGAGGATTCTTTCATTACCACCGGGGACTTCTACGGTTTGTACAGCCTCTGCCTGTGCGTCGGTCTTTACCTTGGGGAGAAGTACGCTGAAGGTAGAGCCCACCCCGAGTTCACCCTCAACGGTGATGGTACCCTGAAGGTCTTTTACGATACCATAGACGACCGCGAGACCCATACCGGTACCCTTACCTACTTCTCGTGTGGTAAAGAAGGGTTCAAAGACCCTCTTCATTACATCAGGGCCCATACCTATACCGGTATCCTTTACAGTGAGTTGCACGTATTCTCCCGGCGATACATCTGCTCCAAATACAGGTGAGTCCGGTTCAAAATCAATGTCGGTTAAGCTTACCTCCATGGTTCCCCCTCTCTCCTGCATGGCAAGGGAGGCATTGGTGGCGAGGTTCATGAGGATCTGCTGAATCTCTATGGGAGAGGCGAGGACTGTATCTGAGGTTGCGGTGATGGCAAGCTTGATATCGATAGTGGTGGGGATCGAGGCCCGTAAGAGCTGGACCGTCTCCTTCAGGAGCGGTGTTAAGGACAGGGGGTTTCTTTCGTGACCTGCCTTTCGGGAAAAGGCGAGGATCTGTTTCACCAGGTCTCGTGCCCTCATGGCTGCTCTTGAGACGTTCTGCAGATTTCTCTCTACATCAGGACGGTCCGGAAGATCTTCGAGGGCCATCTCCGTAAAACCGAGGATGGCAGCGAGCATGTTATTGAAGTCATGGGCGATACCACCTGCCAGGGTGCCGATGGCTTCCATCTTCTGGGATTGGCGGAGTTGGTCTTCGAGCTTGCGCTGTTGAGTGACCTCCTCGACGACTATACTCAAATTCACCACTGTCCCCGTGGAGTCCTTTATGGGAGACCAATCAGCCAGCCATATTCGTTGGATACCGGGCTGGTCCGCGGTCTCTCCGGTTATTTCCATCTTGGTGACCGGCTTGCCTGTTTCAATGACCTGACGGGCCACCCGCTCCGCCTCATTTGCGAGCCAGGGGAGCACCTCACGAAGAGTTCTGCCGAGGTGTTCTGAAGCCGGTACTCCGTTCCACCGGGCCAGCAGGTCATTGATTCTCAGGTATCGCAAATCAGTATCTAAGACACACAGACCGATGGGGGCTGTGTGATAATATGTCTCGATTTCTCTCATCTGGTCCAGCGCGATCTTTTCGCTTTCCCGAAGCTGAGCGGTCCTTCTCTGCACCCGAAGCTCCAGTTCATTATGAGCCTCACGGAGCGCTTCTTCAGCACGCTTGCGCTCAGTTATATCGGTGAGAGTCGACCACAGAGAGAGGGGGGCATTCTCATGAGTCTTGACAGGCACACTTTCCATCAATCCGTAAAGGACGTCGCCGTCGTTCCGGCCTATCCGCAGTTCGCAGGTTTGCTTTGTGCCCGATCGTACTACGCCGGTACGATGAAGATAAAAGGCGTCCCGATCCTCCGGAATAAGAAAGTTGGCAAAGGGTTTGCCGGTGAGCAAACCTCTCGCGGTATTCAGCAGAGTGGCTGCCGTCAAATTGGCCTTCAGGATCAGGCCCTTTGCATCGAAGGTAAAATATCCGACTGGAGCATAATCGTAGAGGTCGCTATACTGCTGACGAGATTCGTCGATCGTCACTTGCGCCTGGTGGAGCTGCTGGTTTTGCGTCTCCAGTTCGAATTGATGGACCCGGAGGTCTTCGATAAGTTTTTCGACGGCATCACTTGAAGGGCACGTAGCTTCCTTGTAGTGCTTTTCGCCATTCTGTTTGTTCGTTTTTGCCGTTACGTCCGATTCTGATCTATGCTTCCCCACGGCCCTCCTCCTCGATAACGAGAAGCACCAGTTGCTTCGCTTTCTTTCGACGAATCATCTTCATCGCATTGATGAAGATCTTCTTCCGGCCGATTTCCGGAAAGGTGTGATCGATTCCGTAGTCTTTCACGGGAGTATCCCGGTCTAGCAAGCCTTGAAGGACTCCCGTCAACGCACGGGTCTCGTCGCTGTCGCCCCAGAGAAGCGTAATTGATTTGCCGAGAATATCCTCTTTCTTGGTGCCGAAGTAGCCGCAGTAAAATCTGTTTGCCTCTACCACCCGGAGGTCTTTATTCAAAATGAGCATCGATACAGGCGCCCTGACTGCCTCCAGGTCCATGAGCGCCTCCGAGACCCTCTGGGCGTCGGTAAAATCGGTGAAGGTGATCACCACGCCGTCGATTATGTTTTCGAACGTGCGGTACGGCATAATCCTCATCAGATAATTCTTTTTGTCGCTCGACTCGACTTTTGCTTCTTTGTATGAAAGGGTCTCCAAAACCTGCTGTGCATCGGTGATCAAGTTCTTGTAGCTGAGCTTCGAGACGATGTCGCTCAAGGGGCGCCCGACGTCGGACGAGATCAGATTCACCACTTTAGTCGCGCTCTGGGTGAAGCGTTTGATTCGGAGATCGTCGTCGAGGAAGATTGTGCCGATATTTGTGCTGTCCAGGAGGTTCTTCATATCGTTTTCGGTCTGGGATAACTGCCCAATTTTCGCCTGCAGTTCGGAATTGACCGTTACCAGTTCTTCATTGACGGACTGGAGCTCTTCTTTGGATGTCTCCAACTCCTCGTTGGTGGACTGCAACTCCTCGTTGGTGGACTGCAACTCTTCGTTGGTGGATTTCAGTTCTTCGTTCGAGGCCTGCTGCTCTTCGATGGTGGCCTGCAGGGTCTCCTTCGTGTACAACAAATCACGCTCAAGTTCGCCTACTCTGCTTCCCTGTTTTTGGGCTGTAGCAGGTTTCGCCTTGGTTTGCCTTTGTGCGGCCGGTGACTCAACATCCTGGAAAGCCACGAGGAGAATCCCTTGTTGAATATGGAAGTATGGTTTAACAATGAGATTGACGCCTTGAAAACCTCCGTTAGATTTTACCCGCACATCCCGCCGTATAACGTCTTTCTTTTGCGCAACTGCGCTGCGGATAGCCGTTTGCACCTCGAACTTCAATCCCTCCCTCGCCATCGCGAGGAGGTTCATACTTGGCTGACCCTGTGATGGTTCAAGATACTTGCCGGTCTGACCATGGATGTAGAGGATATCGCCTTTTTCGTTGACGATCACCGAGGGGGGGGCAAAATCTGCCATGAGTATCTTTTGGGCAAAATCTGCCATGTCCACCTGTGTCGGTTTCTTCGGTACACCGGGAGTTAGAGGATCACGATATCCGTGCGCCCAGGGAAGACCGGCCGTGAGATCCTCCTGGCCTTTCGAGAGTGAGGGTTTACTCTCGTAGAATTTCCATTTTTTGTGAAGGGACGCAAAAAGATCGCTGAAGGAGCCGATGGTTTCAGAGGAACCAAGGAAGAGGCACCCTCCGGGTTTGAGGCTGTAATTGAAGAGTGGGATAAGCCTGTTTTGGAGTTCTGGTTCGAGATAGATAAGCAGGTTGCGGCAGCTCAAGAGATCGAGTCGGGTAAAGGGCGGGTCCTTGATGATATCCTGCGCGGCAAAGACAACAAGCTCTCGTATCTCTTTCTTGATGCGGTACCCGGCCTCTTCCTTTATAAAAAAGCGCCTTAACCATTCAGGGCTCACGTCCATGGTTATGTTTCCGGCGTAAAGGCCGGAACGAGCATCATCGATCGAATCTTCGTCGATATCCGTTCCGAATATCTGGATGGTCACGTTGCGATTCGCTTCACTCAGGTATTCCCGGAGCACCATGGCTATGGAGTAAACCTCTTCGCCGGTTGCACACCCGGGCACCCAGACCCGAAAGACGTAATTGTCGGGTTTATCTTTGAAGAGCCTGGGCAGGATTTCCTGCTTCATCACCTCAAACGCTTCGGGTTCTCTGAAGAAGTTCGTCACATTTATGAGGAGTTCTTTGAAGAGGAGTCCTACCTCCTCGTCGTGCTCTTCGAGATACCTGAGATAGCCCGAGGGATCCTCGATGTTGTGCAAGCCCATCCGTCTCTCGATCCTCCGGTGGATCGTGTTCTTTTTGTACAGAGAGAAGTCGTGGCCGGTTCGGGACCGAAGGAGCATGAATATCTTTTGGAGAGTATTTGGCTTTTGGACAAAGAGAGGGGCAGGTCTCGCACGATCTGCGTAAAAGTTCTTCAGACAGGTGAGGAGTTGCTCCGGCATCTTCTCGGCTGGAAGCACGTAATCGGCAAGCCCGCTGTTGACAGCACTTCTCGGCATCCCATCATACTTTGCGTTCTCCGGGTCCTGAACGATGGCGATGCCGCCCGCTCCCCGGATGGCGCGTAGCCCCGGCGTGCCATCGGAGCCGGTACCTGAAAGAATGATACCTATAGCCTTCTCCCCCTGGTCTTCGGCCAATGAACGGAGGAACAAATCGATGGGCATACGGGAGCCGCGGGGCTCGGTGGGATCCGAGAGTTGCAGGGAACCTCGAAAGATGGACATGTCCTTGTTTGGCGGAATCACGTAGACGTGGTCGGGCTCAACCGGCATCTGGTCACCGGCCTCTCTGACCGGCATCTGGGTGAGCCTCTGGATCAGCTCCGTCATCATGCTGGCATGGCTCGGATCCAGATGGGGGACGAGGACAAAGGCCGCGCCACTGTCAGGCGGCATATGCGTGAAAAATTTATCGAACGCCTCAAGACCACCCGCTGAAGCGCCCATGCCCACGATCGGAAAACCGGGTTGGTTAACCTTCTTGTCCCTTCCTTGTCCTTGATCCGGTCCCTCTATACTACCAGGCAGCGCTGCGGCGGGTTTGTTCTTGGGTTTATCTGTCTTGGTTCGTTTCCGCGTCATGAAATCCTGCCACAATTCACACAAGTATATGCTAATGCATGACATGGGGAATGTAAACTAATTTGTGGGACGGGGTGTTTCTACCCAAGGGTCTATGTAAGATCGTACCTTCCTTGTTGGCATCATCTCAAGGATTACTAATCGAAAGATTGCATCTTAAAGTAAATACCGCGATCAACATTTCAGGAAGGAAGCAAGCACCAGCCGGATGAACCATTTCTGAACCTGTTTCCGCTCTGTTCAGTAAGGATGGGCAGCTGTGCTTTTTTCCATAATGGAGCGGCATTTCCATCCGAACAGAAGTTCTGAGTACTGGTTGGTATTAAGGGTTTTCGCGCTGCTCATTGTCAGCTTCGGTGGTGGAGTTGTAACGAGGCAGACTCTCGAGCCAGGTAACAACGTCGTCGAGCCGATACCGTATGCTACGTCCCATACGGATAAAGCGTGCCCCACGACCGTAGAGACGGTCCTGTTCAGCCGTGGAGTCGGCCTTACCTGTTATCTCGCAATATTGTTTTTGAGTAAGCTTTCTGTTTTTGCTTCGGCGTGTATGATTCTGACGATTTTCATTTCTAAGCCCTCGCCCTCCCGAAACAGCTGGAAGATGCTCGCCAGAGAAACGGCTGACGCGCTTTCACTCATTGTACCACCCCGGAACTCAGTTTCTCAACGTTTTTGACTGTAATCGTTGTCGAGCAAGCCTTCCCAAACTGTGAAGATTTCAAGCGGTAATGTTTATGGCGGAGAACCATAAAAGGAAGTGAGGCGGGGACCCCTTCAGTTGACAAAGGTTCACAAATGCTATAAACAAAGAGACAGGACCTAATCACTATATGACCCATAAACACTCTCAGAAGCTTCTCGGACTCTTTCTCTTCGCCTCATTCCTCCTTTTGATTTGTGTCGAGGGATTTCACCATCATGAGGATGGTGTTTCACATAACGATTGTCCCCTTTGTGTGGCTGCGCAACAGGCAGTCGTCATTTCCCATCACACCAGTTCTTTGATCGTGTCTCATGACGTACAGATCGCATCGTGCGATTCTGTTCCCGCACTTGTCTCCCTAAGAGACAGAATGCCCTCCTTTGTAAGGGGCCCTCCCACCTAAAAGTACCAGGTCCACAGTCTCTTAAACGTATCCATGCACTTATTACTCGTGTTCATCACGCACGCGAGGAAGCTATCTTCTTACAGGAGGATAAAGATGATCGTGAGAAGCATACTATATATAATATTAGTGGCCGTTTTCGCGTCCCCCTCTTTCGCCGCTGACCTCGAATCGCGGCTTAACAGCCTCGAGGAGACACTCAAGAAACAAGAACAAACCATTCAGGAGTTGAAAGCCCTTCAGAATACCCTGAAGACACAGGAGCAGACTATCTCGGAGCAGCGAAAGCTGATCGAAGAGTTGAAAGCGGAAGTGAGAAAGTCCCAGCCTTCCGTCACGCTCTCGGCTCCCGAGGCCAAAGAACCGGAGACGTCAGACCAGATTCAGCAACAGGTAAAAGAACTGTCGGATAAAGTTGATGAAGTGGTCGAGGCTCAGAAGAAAGAGATTCCGAGCGTATTCAATCCTTCCATCGGTCTTGTGGGTGAAACAGTCTTCTCCTATCGCAGCAAGGGCTCAGCCCAGACGGGTAGTGACCGGCCGGGTGGATTCGATGCGTTCCAACGCTCCGTGGAATTGAACCTGGCCGCATCGGTCGATCCCTTTGCCAAGGGATATGCCGTGATCAATGCCTCTGCCGATCCGGGCACCGGAGAATCCACCGCCAATGTGGAGGAGGCCGCGGTCCAAACAACTTCGCTACCGTGGAACCTGGAGTTGAAAGCGGGCCGGTTCTTTGGAGAGTTCGGCCGGCTTTCGTATATCCACGACCATGAACTGCCCTTTGTGAACAGACCGTTGGCGCTCAATCAATATATCGGCGGAGAATCGAGGACCGACGGAGCACAGCTCAACTATCTGCTGCCTATTTCGCATTACGTGAGCTTGACAGTGGGCGCGGGTAATCAGTTTGGCGGCGATATCCCCCCAAACAACGTGGGTGATTTTCGACAGGGCAGCGGATTAAACTATTGGGGCCGTGCTTCCACCTATTTTGACCTCACGCCCGATATCTCGCTTGAACCAGGGATTTCAGGCCTGTGGAACCCCAAAACAACAGATCTCGGTGGTGGCCTTCTCCAGCCCGACGGGAGTACCTTCACCGAACGTGAGCGCCGACTTCTGGGTACGGACTTTGTGCTGAGCTACCGGCCGCTCCGTAATAATCAATTCCAGACCGTCACCTGGGGCACGGAGGTGCTTTACAGCGACAACCGTTACGACGTCACTTTGCCGGACGGCACCTTATCAAAGCGCGCCGTCGGCTCCTACGGTCTGTACTCGTATCTTGCCTATAAGTTTCATCGCCAGTGGACAACCGGGTTGCTCTTCGACTGGGTGGAGAACGCACTAAACAAGAGCGACAAAACCACGGCATACTCTCCGTACATCACGTGGGCCTTGAGCCACTGGAGTCAGCTTCGCCTTCAATACACGTACACTGACCACAACTCCGTGTCCGGCCTGCTCCCCGATCACGCCGTTTATCTGCAATGGGCATGGATCATCGGTTCGCACTCGCACGGCTGGCAGCAACGCTGACTTTCAAAAGGAGGAATTCAAAATGAAATCGAGACCATTGAGTCTATTGATTATCACGCTCATCGGATTACTGAACTTGTGGGCCACGCCCGCTCAGGCTGCTAAAATCAGGGTTGTCACAACGCTTACCGACCTCGCGGACTTTACGCGCGCTGTGGGCGGCGATCTGGTCGAGGTACGGAGTCTCGCCACGGGTGTCGAAGACACCCACGGGATTCCCATGAAACCGAGTTTCGTGCCGATCATGAACCAGGCGGATCTGTTGGTCTTGGTCGGGTTTGATTGCGAACACGCCTTCCTGCCCGCTCTACTGGAAGCGAGCAAGAATCCACGCATCCAGAAAGGCACGTCTGGCTACGTGGACTGCTCGAGGGGCATCGTTCCGCGTGACGTACCCAAGTCAACCGAACACTCCGCGGGTGATGTCCATCCGTACGGCAACCCGCACTATATGCTCGACCCGGTATTGGCCAAGACCGCGATAAAAAATATCTACAACGCCCTGGTAGCCTTCGCCCCGGAGCATCAGGCAGAGTTTACCCGTAACCGTGACGCCTATCTCGCAAAGCTCGACGCCAGGATCGCCGAGTGGGAGCGACAGGCGAGACCACTCAAAGGGGTGAAGTTCGTCTCCTATCATGAGCACTGGCCGTACTTCGCCGAGCGTTTCGCTATGGACTACTTCGGCACCATCGAACTGAAGCCGGGCATTGATCCGACCGCGCGGCACATCGAGGAATTGGTCGCATCGATGAGAGCCGAGCATGTTCCCATCGTCGTGCGCGAGCCACAGTTTCCGGAGAAGGTGCCGAGTCAAATCGCCAAACAGACGGGAGCGACCCTGATAACCTTGCCCATCATGCCGGGTGGCGTACCCAACACGGAGACGTATATCAAAATGATGGACTACATCATTCAAACGATGGTAACTGCCGCCCAAGGCAGGAAATAAAAAAGGAGGTGTGGGGTTCGCCCCTGCGTTGTCCGGGTAACCCGACAGAACAGACATATGGAAAAAGCGCTCATTATACTTGACAATCTGACGATCGGCTACAATGGCCAGCCCGTGCTGTCCGGAATCTCGCTTGCGATAGGCCGGGCCGACTTCACCGCCATCCTCGGCACCAATGGTTCGGGGAAATCGACACTGCTCAAAACGCTGCTCGGACTAATTCCACCGGTCGCGGGACGTATCGACACCACATTGCACCCTCTCATATTTGGTTACGTCCCTCAATCCATTCAGTTCGACCCGGTTTATCTGCTGACGGGGTTTGAGGTTGCCCTGATGGGTGCCTATGGACGCGTACGCCCGGGACATTTTGTCCCGTCGATTGAACGTGCCTTTACCCGAGAGTGCCTGCGGGCTGCGGGTGCTGAGGAATTCGCCCACAAACGGTTTGCGGAGCTCTCCGGTGGTCAGAAACAGCGAGTGCTTATCGCCCGTGCACTGACCACGCGTCCCGATGCACTGGTACTCGATGAACCTACCGCGGGCGTGGACCACGCGGCAACCCACGCGGTGCTGGAGTTCATAGCGCAGATCCAAAAAGAAAGGAACATCACGGTCCTGCTCGTCACGCACGACTTTGCGGCCGTGCGTAAACATGCCGAGCGCGTGATCTGGCTCCGCGAGGACGAGGTTCTTCACGGCACCGCGGACGAACTGCTCACGCGTGAACGGATGGCGGAAATACTTGAAACGGTGGTGTGCTGACATGGGAACATTACATCAGATCCTTTCGCCCGATTTTCTTTTGCGTAACTCGGTTTATACGAGCGTACTCGTGGGGTTCGCCTGCCCGCTCGTCGGCGTGTTTCTCGTGATGCGCCGTCTCGTTTTCATGGGCGTGGCGCTACCGCAGATTTCTTCAACGGGGGTCGCTATCGCCCTCTCGCTTCCTTTATGGTTCGGATTCCATTTGACCGATAACGGCTCGCACAGTGCACATATGCTCGCATTCGTCGGCTCCACGGCGTTCTCTCTCGCTGCGATCTTGACCTTGGCATTTCTGGAACGACGTGGACGCGGCCAACCAGAAGGGCGACTCGGCACTGCATACGTCGTGGCGGCTGCGCTGAGCATCCTGCTGCTGTCGAAAAACCCTTACGGCGAGATCGGCTGGCTCGACCTGCTGAAAGGGGAGGTCATCACTATCTCCAACTTCGATCTCCTGCTGACCGCAGCAACGCTCATGCTTGTGCTCGTAGCGCTGGGACTCTTCCACAAAGAACTACTTCTCGTCTCGTTCGACAGGGACACGGCAATGACGCTCGGCAAAAACGTTGTTTTCTGGGACGTGTTCCTCTACCTGCTGATTGGCCTGACAGTGTCGATGGCAGTGCTCAGCGTGGGTCCGCTCATCGCGTTTGGATTTTTGCTGATCCCCGCACTGGCGGCGCACTTGTTAGCACGCAATATGCGCCAGTTCACGGCGTTTGCCTGCTTGGTTGGTGGCACAGCCGCGTTTTTCGGCTTCTGGATCGCATATCAATTCGATTTACCCGTCGGCCCGACCGATGTCGTCCTTCTCGGGATGATTTATGCGATAGCCGGAGTCATTGCCAAGTTTCTCTCCTGGGGATCCAAGCAATCCCGCACAGTCTAAACTGCCAGTCACTTGCGGAAAAAGCGGGGTGATATAGCTCTGCAAGCATCCAAACCGGAGCAATGCGTGCGAGATATGTGGACGGGAAACGTGAGCCGGAAACCGGCGAAGGCGGCAGGTTACCAAGGCTGAGATGCCATCAGGAGCAACCATTTCTTTCGGTAATCCGCAGTTCTTCATAATATGCCCAATGCTTGACTCGTAGGTGCAAGCGCCAATTTTCAATAAAAGTTCATTTTGAAAAATTGATGCGGGGCAATGCTATTTAGTCCTTCCTGAAAGCAGCGGCCCGACAATCTAACGGTTTCTCTGCTCTTTCAACTGGTAATGATTGTTGACTGAACTATTCACTTCTGAATTCCATGTTGCGATCCATGCTTTTTCGTGGTAATCAATAAAAAAGGGCGCCCCTACACACAAAAGAGTAATATTGAAGAAAATAAGTGCTGTAGACCAGGAGGAACGCCAACGCGATGTTTTCAACGACGTTCTTACCAGTCTCTCTTTAATCGGTAAGTCAGGAATGGGTGACATGAGCCAAAAAAGGATACTGGTGCCAACACGATCAGTGACCGACTGGAAAATGCTCTTTGCCGAACCAGACAAACAGTGGAAACCCGGATATTCAGCTATGATTAC
>DATKMQ010000177.1 GCA_035541755.1 Syntrophorhabdaceae bacterium | reverse complement strand
ATGACGGGCCAGGAGATCATCAACTTCCTCAAGACGACGAACATGGACACGGGGTTCTCCAGTGCCCTCGAGGTTACCGCCTTTGACGGCATACCAACGAGTGTCAAGTTCAACGGTCAGCCTATTGACACGAACCACACTTATACAGTCGCCATCAACAGTTATATGTACGCTCACCCTCCCACCGGCTGGACGTGGTCCGATACGAGTCCGCTCACCTCAAACGTCCTATGCCGCGACGGCATTGTGGACTATATGCGCGATCAGCATCCTGATCAGGCCCAAGCATACACGGTCGGTGGAGACCGCTATCATCTGAATACCGAGTTTTCGGGCGGATACCGCGCTGTTGTGACGATGATGAACGACAATGACACAAAACCTGTATACGAGTATGCCTTTGTCCGCCTGCTCAACGCGACTGATGAGACGCTCGCGAGAAGGGGCTCAAAGCAGGTCCCGACCGACCTTGTCAACGCCGACGGCTCGATCAACACCTCTAATCGTTTAGCCGAGCAGGAAATCTACCGCAGCTACCTCGGCTTCAAGACGGGCGGGCTCAGGCCGGGAGACATTATCGAAACCTGGGGTAAAGGGAGCTTTTACGGTGGCAATCCTGAGTTTGTGGACCAGGAGGGCATTTATGCCGACGGCGTAGAGTTCAAAATTGTCGGCCATGACGACAGCCTTGCACAGCCGATCTTCATGCCTTCCATCGCGTCTTTCTGGAACGACTCTTACAAGAATCACTACGTGCAGTTCCATGCAAAGAAGGCTGGCGCAAGCACGGTATATGACCAGTACGGCCAGACCGTAACCGTATGGGACGCAACTGGCTATGCGGCAAAGACGCTCCCCGGCAATGTGGGGGATATGCTTCTTATCTCCGGCGTTCCCACTATGGAGAGTTATGCCTTACGGTTCCGCAGTGACAGCGCCGTTGCGAGCACGGACAGTTTCCCTGCGATCGTCAGCGTCTCCTCCAGCGTAGACCCTGTGGCGGGAACTGTGACCACTTCGCCTTTGACCTTGACTTCAACGGCTTCTGCAACGTCAGCGACATGGTACATATCCCCAACAGCCGATGCCCAGGTCGTGAGCGGCAGCCCGAGCTCCAACTACGGAACTTCCACTAACCTGTATGTGCAGAGCAGCAACTCAGGCGCCTATAAGGACGAGCGGGCCTGGCTGAAGTTCGACCTCTCCGGCATTCCTGCGGGCTCTACAATCTCAAGCGCGGCGCTTCAGTTGTGGAATTGGAAATCAGCCGGCGCAGCGTTGCCGACTGAAGTGCATGGCGGCGACAGTGACGGCTGGATCGAAAGCGGGACAGGAAGCATAACCTGGGCCAACCAGCCGACATTCGGCCCGGCTCTAAATACGCAGACCCTTGCCGCGGGGGCCTCAAGCCTCTGGTATTCATGGGATGTAACCTCTTTTGCCCAGGGCAAGTGGAGCGGCAATAAGCTCGTCTCGCTCGTGGTCAGGGCCGCAACCGAAGATTCTACGGATGCCACCGCGCCGAGCTACGCCTTTGACTCTAAGGAATACGGCAGCAACGCCCCGATTCTTCAGGTGAGCGCCCAGGATAGCGTGGCGCGGGTTCAGTATTTCTACCGGTACTCTTCGGACGGCAGCTCTTGGGGAGCCTGGACCTCTTACGGAAGCGTCACAACAGCTCCCTGGACGATCTCCTTCACGTACCCTTCAGGCGCCGGATATTATGAATTCTACAGCGTGGGGATCGACGCTGCCGGAAATGTGTCGTTGACTCCCACAACAGCGCAGGCGAGCACCTTATATTCCCCGCTTGCAGCTAACGGGCAATGCGGCAGCAGCAATGGCGGCACATTCACGACAGCCCCCAGCTCGAATCTCTGCTCCTCGGGGACTGGAACTTCCGTGAGCGGCACTGGACCATGGACATGGAGCTGTTCGGGAAGCAACGGCGGCAGTGATGCAAGCTGCTTGGCGAACATCCAGACCTTCACAATCACCTTCGACTCCAGCACAGGAGGCGGCCTTACGGGCTTCATCAACCAGACGATCAATTACGGCTTGAGCGCATCCTCGGTGACCGCGGTTCCGACCTCAGGCTATCACTTTCTGAACTGGACCGGGACGAACGGTTTTGAGACGACAACCAGCAATCCTCTTATAGTTACAAATGTAACGACCGACCAGACCATTACCGCCAATTTCGCTCTTGATGCAACCAATGGGGCATGCGGCAGCTCGAATGGCCTAACGCTTTCATCCGGCCCGACAACAAATCTGTGCTCAACCGGAGACCCTTCGGTCGTAAGCGGCACCGGGCCCTGGTCGTGGACTTGTTCCGGGCTCAATGGCGGCAGCACGGACTATTGTCAGGCGAGTTATGCGTCAGATCAGGCCCAGTCTGTCCCCGGGCTCGGCCCATGGGGACTGGTGGCCGCACTTGCAATTCTGGCGGCGCTGATCAGCACGAGGAGGAAAAAGATTAAACATCAGTAAATCGACTAAGAATGTTGAGTTGACCCCGAATCAGGCTGAGAACCCGGACCGATCAAAGAATCAGTCCGGGTTGTTTTTGTTGTGTATTATAAAGAATACTATTCAGCCCGATAAATAAACGTTTGGGTGCTTTCTAGAAAAGAAAACAGATAAGACTCTGCGATGTCAAATAAGAAATCAAGACGGAGGCGCGATGCGAAGCAAGCCGCTGGCAATAAAGCAATGCCGCCCACGAAGAACATATCGGAGATCGTCGGTTCTGCCCGTTTTCGGTCCATTGGAGCCTTTGTTTTGACCTGCATCGGCCTCTACTTCTTGTTAAACGTGCTGCCGCCGTCTTTCACGAAGCATCTTAATGAGCATACTGCCGCGGTCTTGGGCCTGGTCCTGAACGTTTTTGGCATTTCTGTCTCGACCGCTAATGACACAGTATCGGGTGGCGGGGTGGCGTTCAAGATCATCCCCGAATGTACACCGATATTTTCGGTAGGCCTGTTCACCTGCTTCATAATCTTTTATCCGGCATCTGTTGGAGAGAAGGCAGCAGGTATCGTAATCGGAATCCCTGCATTCTATCTGGGCAACATCACCCGGCTTGCAATAACGTTCATGGTCACACGATATGACCGTAGGCTCTTTGAGGTTGTCCACGTTTATTTGGGGCAGGTCTTCACGATGATCCTGGTGATACTCGCCTGCGTTCTCTGGATGAGATGGCTTGGCAGGGAGCGGAAGCAGGGCATTACGTTGAAGACAGCCGGATTTCTGGCAAGATTCGGCTTGATATCGGGCTGCCTTTTCCTTGTTTGGATAAAGGTCCATCATTGGTACATCTGGTTCTTGGATCGATTCGTGCTTTTCGGGTTTTCGCTATTTGCTTACCATGTACCACTCGCCAGCCAGACCGTCTTTTATTATGAGACCTTCAGCGTTGTTTTAGTTGTCTCTCTTGTTCTTGCCGCCAGACCGGTACCCTGGCGCAGGAGGATTCCACTCATATGCACGGGACTGGCACTCCTCTTTTTCATCCATCTTTTCCATAGAATCGATAATGCCCTGATGGCGTATTTTAATTACACTGCTGTCTTACCGGTAGACTTAACTCTCCTGGTAATCGGGCAATACCTGATCCCCGTACTGTTCTTGATACACCTGGTGGGTCTTCAACGGCAGGGCGTTCATGATATTTCAGCATAAAAGACAAATACCGGAAGGAGGATTCCAACGAAAAAACGTGTCCAGATTCTTGTCTTAATGTTTGCGATTAACATGAGGGTAAGGAAGCTACGGTCGGTCATTGCCAACGCCTTTGGCGATGCTACTCGGCTCAATTCCAGCGCAAACGCCACACCCCAGTCGAGTCACACCTCAACCCTGATGTTGTGCGACCGTGAATTGCTATTATGCATAGGATTAGAAGTAATTAGGTACCCTTTTTTTCTTGCCAGACCCTTGTAATCAATTCTTAATATCCACGTAATACTTTCTTAACAAAACAAAGTTAAGATATTTTGTTTTTAAAGAAGTGCCTCTTTATTCTGCTTGATAAATAATCTGAGATAACATAAGGCAGGTGCGTGCGCAGCTATAAGTTAGGCGACGAGATCGCGGTATCGGTATCATACCCAAGGGCAAAGAAATACATTCTTAAAATTATCCCAGCGGTATTCCTCCTGGCCCTTTTTGGATGCGCCACGACCG